>DATEJC010000359.1:0-8444 GCA_035278345.1 Bradyrhizobium sp.
TCGACGCTCGCGATCGCACCAATTCTCGTCCTCGGCTGGTTCAGTCAGCGGCAGCTCGTCCGCGGCCTGACCTTCGGCGCCGTCAAGTAAGGGAAGGCGACACATCATGGGTCAGATCACGCTGCAAGGGGTCCAGAAATCCTTCGGGCCGGTGCATATCATCAAGGGCGCGGATCTCGATATTGCCGATGGATCCTTTGTCGTTTTTGTCGGACCTTCCGGCTGCGGCAAGACCACCTTGCTCCGCCTGATCGCGGGACTGGAGGACGTCACGGGCGGCAATATCCTGATCGACGGCAAGAATGTGGTCGCCGTTCCGCCGGCCAAGCGCGGCCTGTCGATGGTGTTCCAGTCCTACGCGCTCTACCCGCATATGAGCGTGCGCGGCAACATCTCTTTCGGGCTGAAGATGGCCGGCCTGCCAAAGGCCGAGATCAACCGAAAGGTCGAGGCGGCGGCGGCTACCCTCAACCTCACGCCCTATCTCGACCGCAAGCCGCGGGAGCTGTCGGGCGGCCAGCGCCAACGCGTGGCAATCGGGCGCGCCATCGTGCGCGAGCCGAAGGCATTTCTGTTCGATGAGCCGCTCTCCAATCTCGATGCAGCGTTGCGCGTGCAGATGCGGCAGGAAGTGACGCGTCTGCAGAGGCAACTGGGAACCACTGCCATCTATGTAACGCACGACCAGGTCGAGGCAATGACCATGGCGGACAAGATCGTGGTGCTCAATGCCGGAAAGATCGAGCAATATGGATCGCCGCTCGAGCTCTACGAAAGACCGGCGAACCTTTTCGTTGCGGGGTTTATCGGATCGCCCAAGATGAATTTCATTTCCGGCGATCCCGCGCGACAGCGCGGTGCGGCAACGATCGGCGTGCGGCCCGAGCATCTCAAGGTCGACCGTGAAGGGCAGGGCTGGTGGGGGACGGTGTCCGCGGCCGAGCATCTCGGCAGCGATACTTTCCTCTATGTCGATGCCGGACCGATCGGACAGCTGACGGCGCGCTCTGTCGGCGAGCTCAACTTGGGCGCGGGCGACAAGGTCGCCTTGTCACCAGAGCCTTCGCGCATCCATCGCTTCGATGAAAGTGGCAACGCCATCCGCGTGTAAGCCTCGGCCAAGCTCCGGCGAACAGAAACGGAGAGAATGAATGTATCTGGAAAAATTCAAGCTCGGCGGCAAGACCGCCGTGGTGACCGGGGGCGGGCAGGGAATCGGCCTGGCTTGCGTCGAAGCTCTGGCCGAAGCCGGGGCCAGGGTCGTGATCGCCGACCGCGATGCCAAGGTTGCTGAGACGGCCCGGGACGAAATGAGAAGGAAGGGTTATGACACCCGTATCGTCGATATGGACGTAACGAATTCCCGCCGCGTGACCGAGGTCGCCGACCAACTTGGCAAGGTTGACATCCTCGTCAACAATGCGGGCATTGCCCGCAGCGAAACCCCGGCCGAAACCGTCACCGACGAACACTGGCTGAACGTCATCGACGTCAACCTCAACGGAACCTTCTGGTGCTGCCGCTCCTTTGGAAAGCGCATGCTTGAAGCGAGGGCCGGAACCATCGTCAATGTCGGCTCGATGTCGGGCTTCATTGTGAACAAGCCGCAGGAGCAATGTTACTACAATGCGTCGAAGGCTGCGGTGCACCATTTGACCAAATCGCTGGCGGCGGAGTGGGGAGCGCGGGGCGTCCGGGTCAATGCAGTCGCCCCTACCTATATCGAGACGCCGCTCAATGCCTTTGTGAAGAGCCATCCAAAAATGTATGACGCCTGGATCGGTGGCACGCCAATGGCCAGGATGGGGAAGGTCGAGGAAATCGCTTCGGTCGTGTTGTTCCTTGCCTCCGACGCCGCGAGCCTGATGACGGGCAGCATTGTTCTTGTCGATGGCGGTTACACATGCTGGTAAGCTCGCGCCCTCTATTAGCGTGAGCATGATCTTATCGGAAAACCGGTACCCACTTTTCCGGATCATGCTCCAGGGGGAGCGCGCATGCGGCAGGCCTATGTCGGCGTCGATGTCGGGACTTCGAGCACGCGGGCTGGCGTGTTCGACGAAAGCGGAAAACTTCTGGCAGCCGCGCGGCATCCGATTCAAATCTGGCATGAAGCCGGTGACATCGTCGAGCAGTCTTCGACCGACATCTGGAACGCCTGCGCCGCCGCCGTGCGTTCGGCAATGGCGGAGGCCGCCATTCCGCCGGATGCCGTCAAGGGCGTCGGATTCGATGCAACCTGTTCCTTGGTTGTGATTGCTCCTGACGGCGCTCCTATCAGCGTGAGTGGGTCAGGCGATCCGCAGCGCAACGTCATTGTCTGGATGGACCATCGTGCCACTGCCGAGGCATACCAGATCAACGAGACCGGCGATGAGGTATTGCGCTATGTCGGCGGGTCCATCTCGCCCGAGATGGAAATGCCCAAGCTGCTCTGGTTGAAGCGCCATCTGCGCTCGAGCTTCGACGCCGCCGGACACTTTTTCGACCTCGCTGATTATCTCACCTACCGCGCGACAGGATCGCTGGCACGCTCGATGTGCACCGTGACCTGCAAGTGGAATTTTCTGGCACACGAGCGGCGCTGGAGCGCTCCGTATTTTCAGCGCGTCGGTCTTGAGGAATTCGTCGCCGAAAACTACACGCGGATCGGTACCGACATCATCGCGCCCGGCTCGCCGCTCGGCTCCGGGCTTGCGCCGGCGGCGGCGAACCAATTGGGATTGCAGCCGGGAACGCCGGTCGGCGCCTCCCTGATCGACGCGCATGCCGGCGGGATCGGCGCCATCGGCGGCCGGCTGGCTTCAGATGCTGCGGTGAACGTCTGCGACCGCATGGCCTACATCATGGGCACGTCGGCCTGCATCATGGCGACGACGGTTGACCCCTGTTTCGTGCCCGGCGTCTGGGGGCCGTATTATTCGGGCATGGTGCCGGGATTTTGGCTCAACGAGGGCGGGCAGTCGGCAGCCGGAGCTGCGATCGACCATCTGCTCCGTGCCCACCCGGCTTACGCCGAAGCGAGTGCGGCTGCACGCAGCCAAAGCGTGGACGTCATCGAATTCCTCGAGCGGCGGATCATGGCCCGCGCGGGAAGCGCGAGCGCGGCAGCCATGTTGGCCGCTGATCTTCACGTCCTGCCCGAATTTCTTGGCAACCGTTCTCCCTATGCCGATCCGGACTCGCGTGCGGTAATCGCGGGGCTCGATCTCGATACGGACTTGGGTGCTATTGAACGGCTGTTTGTCGCAGGACTCTGCGGGTTGGCCTATGGCCTCGCGGATGTCATCGACGCCTTTGCCGACCATAAGGTCGAAAGCAAGTTCATCGTCATGGCTGGCGGAGCGAGCCGCAGTTCGCTGGTCCGACAGATCATGGCAGATACGACCGGGCTCACTGTCGCGCTGCCACAGACCCAGGAGCCCGTATTGCTAGGCGCTGCGATGCTCGGGGCCGTTGCCTGCGGCGCCTTCAGATCGATCGACGAAGCCATGGTCTCGATGTCGGCGCTGGGCCGCCTCAGTGAGCCAACTTCGCCGGGCATGGCTGCGTTTCATCGGACCAAGCGAGGGGTAAACAGCCTGCTGCGCGCGCTGGACCGCGAGAGCCGGCAGGCTATGCGGGCCGTCAAGACTGTTCCCGTGCCGGCGCCGAAGGGTTGAGACCGTGATCTTGTGCTGTGGGGATGCGTTGATCGATTTCCTGCCGTCGAAGACTTCCGATGGCCGCGAAGCTCTGACGCCCGTCGCCGGCGGTTCCTGCCTCAACTTGGCTATCGGGATCGCGCGGCTGGATGTTCCGGCCGGCTTCATCGGCGGCATCTCGAACGACACGTTCGGCAAGATGATCGCCGATCACGCAGCGAACTCGGCCGTCGATCTCCGCTATGCGACACGAAGCGATCATCAGGCAACGCTTGCCTTCGCTCGCGTGATCGGAACCGAGACCCAATACGCCTTCTATGACGCGGACACGGCGTCGCGGAACTGGGTCTATCAGCGCGGCATGATTGCGCTGGATGATGTCGAATGCGTTCATGTCGGTTCGACAACGCTTGTCAGCGAAAAGGGGGCGGCGGAAGCCTTGGCTCTGGTTGGGGATGCAAGGCTAAGGGCGACGATCTCGGTCGATCCCAACTGCAGGCCAAATCTTGTCAAGGACAAAGACGTCTACCGTGCGCGCATGGCGCAGATCTGCCGTCAGGCAGACATCGTCAAGATGTCTGACGTGGACTTCGCCTATCTCTTCGAGGGCGAGTCGTATGCCACGCGGGCCGAGATGCTGCTTTCCGAGGGCGCGTCACTGGTTGTCTTGACGCGCGGAGACCTCGGTGCCTTCGCTTGGCACCGGTCGATGGGAATGTTCGAGGCCGAAGCCCCGGCCGTACGGTTGGTGGATACGATCGGAGCCGGAGACAGCTTTCAGGCTGCGCTGCTGGCTGCGCTGCATCGCCTCGGCCGGATCGAGCGACAGCGACTGCGGGAGATATCCGCAGCTGAGCTCAAGCGTGCGGTGTCATTCGCCTGCCGATGTGCCGCCTTCACCTGCACGCGCCCGGGCGCCGATCCGCCCCGTAGCCGCGAGCTTCCTGCCGGTTGCTGGTGAGGCGCATCAAGTGGGCGGGTTCTGCGGGAATGAGCGCGTTAGCGGCACTCGCGCCTCGCGGCTTGCATTTTTACCGCGCCAGCGGCCACTGCCCGATGACGCGGAAGCGCGAACCGGCATCGTGCTGGCAGAATAGCGCAAGCCGATCGACGGCCAATTCCGCGATCCCGGTCGCGGCGAAGCGCTGCTGCAGCATGTCAAGCATGGGCGCCCGCCGTTCGGCATCCAGTCGGCCGGTCAGCGTCATGTGAAAGCGAAATTCCTCGAAGACGTACGGGTATCCCCAGCGGTCGAGATAGCACCGTTGTCGCGGGCTCAGCTTTGACGGATTGCGCCTGGCGCGATCCTCTTCCGTCAGCGGCGCGCGAAACGGCTCGAATTCGCGGACGCAGTCGGCGGCGAGGCGCTCGAGATCGGCTGGCATCGTGGCAGGCACGACTGCGATAAAGCCGCTGATGGTGTCGACGACGGGATGGATTGTTGGAATGGCGCGTGAAGTCATTGCAAAAGCTGCGCACGCAGCTAACAACTCGTTCTCGCTTTTTCCCGGCGCCAGCGCCATCGGCGGCTTCAAGGTGGCGTGGAAGCCATATTTGCGCGGCTCTTGTGTAATCTCGCGCCAGTCCGCCGGCAGTCCCATTCCGGCCGGGAAGGGCGCATCGATGCCGTGCCAGGCGTCGTAGCCGAGCAGCTCTGCGCCAAAGCGGTCGAGAACGCTGCCGTGTTCGGCTGCGTAGTAGATTGCATAGCGCGGGAAGCTTGCCATCGGCCCGGACTTTAAAGCGGACTCAGGCCGCTGCAACCGCCCGGCGCGATGCCGTCTGCATCAGGCGGCCGGCATCGGCTAGATGCGCCAGCTTGCCGCCGGCGATGACGGCGACAATACGCGGGCGCAGCGGCACGTCGTCGTCCACCAGGATGACGTCGGCGCGCTGCCCTGCGGCCAGCCTGCCGCGGTCGGTAAGGCCTGCTGCCTGTGCAGGCGCCGCCGAGATCAGGTGCCAGGCCTGGGCCAGTGGCAGGACGCCGTCGACCGCCAGGCGAAAGGCCGCCAGCAACGGCGCTGGATAGTAATAGTCGGACGCCAGCACCGAGCAGAGGCCCTTTGCGATCATGTCGGACGCTTTGGTCCAGCCGGTGTGGCTGCCGCCGCGCACCACATTGGGCGCGCCGAACACGATGAAGTCGCCGGCCGCGGCCGCCTCGCGGGCGGTTGCCTCGTTGACGGGAAACTCGGCAATCGCAACGCCCTGCGCACGGAAGGCCGTTCGCATCTCGGGGCTGTTGTCGTCATGGGAGAGCATCCTTGCGCCGGATGCCCGCGCCATTTCGGCCAGCCGCGAAATCGAGGCGGGCACATCATCGGCGCGTGCGGCGATGCGCTGCACCAGTTGATCGAACGCCTCGCTGGTCAGACCGGTGCGCTCGACCATGCGGTTGCGCTTTTGCGGCTTGGCGAGATCTGCGACCGTGGAGTCCATGTGGTCGTTGAACGCGAACAGGTCGATGCGCCCGTCCGACAGCCATTGCGCGATCTCGCTTTCCGCATCGAGATTGTAGGTCTCGTGGCGGAGGTGGAAGCGGGTGTCTGCCGCAAGCTTTGGCCTCAAGCTCTCGATCGCCTCGAGCAGCCGCCGCGCATTGTCGCCGCTGCGCAGGCCCGGCTCCCACGACCAGGTGGTGGCGTGAAAAACGGTGGTGATGCCGTTGGCGATCGCTTGCCGGTCGCTGTCGGCAAGCGCGACGTCGACAGGGAAATCCACGCCTGGGCGGGGCATCATCTGCCGCTCGAACGCATCGCCATGCAGGTCGACGATGCCAGGCAGCATCAACAGACCGCGCGCGTCGATTGAGAGCGCGCCGGCGGGCCGGGCGCCTCCCATCGCGGCGATCTCGCGGCCCGAGGCGTGCAGCGAGCTATCGGCGAATTCCTCGCCGAGCAGAGCTCGGCCGCCTTCAACAAAAATGTCGGTCACGATGTAGCACTTCGTCGTTTGCTGTGAATAAGTCCAGCGGAAGCGGCCTCGTATTTGTCGAGGAAATCCTCGACGGCGAGCTTTCTGAAATCGGGCAGCACCCGGCGCAGCGTCTCGTGGTTCCAGTCCCACCACGCAAGATCGGCGAGACGGCCGGCGACATCTTCCGGGAAGCGCCGCTTGATCGGCCGGGCCGGATTGCCCGCCACGATGGTGTAGGCCGGGACGTCCTTGGTGACGATCGCGCCGGCTGCGACGACTGCACCGGTGCCGATGCTGCGGCCCGGCAGCACCACGGCGCCATGGCCGATCCATACGTCATGGCCGATATGGACGTGGTGGCTGCGGCGCCACGCGAAGAACTCCGTCTCGTCGCTTTCCCCCGGAAAATACGCGCCGGCACGATAGGTGAAATGCGCCTGCGAGGCGCGCTGCATCGGGTGATTGCCGGGGTTGATCCGCGTCATCGCGGCGATGGAGCAGAACTTGCCGATCGTGGTGTAGGTGATCTGGGCGTCGTTCACGACATAGGAGTAATCGTCCATCGCGACTCCCTGCAGGATGGTGCGGGCGCCGACCTCGGTGTAGGCCCCGAGCTTGCAGTCGTGCAGGGAGGCCGAGGGGTCGATAGTCGGTTCGACTGAAAGCTGCTTGCCGGCCATCCCTTGGTTTCCGTGCGCGAGCGATACAGGCAGAGCCATGTCATCAGGGCGGTTGATGACAACGTCGTGACGTTCCGATGACAGCGCAGTCCGATGTGGACGGTCGCCGCGCTGCAGTGCGGCCGTCACACAACTGTAAAAACTCTCCATTAGCGATCGAGCCAGCACGACGCGGGTGGAGCATTGCATGCTGGTGGTGGAAGGATTGACGTGCCGTTTCGGCACAAAAGCCGCGGTCGATGACGCGTCCTTCTCGGTTGCGCCGGGCAGCTTTGTCGGCGTGATCGGACGCTCCGGCGCCGGCAAATCCACCCTGTTACGCATGATCAACCGGCTCGCCGATCCCTCTGAAGGCCGCATCCTGTTCGAAGGTTTTGACGTCACCGCACTGCGCGGTCGCGAGCTGCGGCAGTGGCGGGCGCGCTCGGCCATGATCTTCCAGCAATTCAATCTCGTTGGCCGGCTCGACGTACTAACCAATGTGTTAATGGGCAGGCTCGCGGACATTCCGGCCTGGCGCTCACTAGCGCAGCTCTGGCCCGAGACCGACAAGGCACTGGCGATGTCGGCGCTCGAGCAGTTCGACATGGCGCAGTTTGCCGCGCAGCGCGCCGACCAGCTTTCCGGCGGCCAGCAGCAGCGCGTCGCTATTGCGCGCGCGCTGGTGCAGGAGCCGGATATCATTCTGGCGGACGAACCGATCGCTTCGCTCGACCCGCGCAATACCCGCATCGTCATGGATGCGCTGCTGCGCATCAACAAGCACTTCGGCATCACCGTGCTCTGCAACCTGCATTCGCTCGATCTGGCGCGCAGCTATTGCCACCGTCTGATTGGCATGGCGGCAGGCCGCGTCGTGTTCGACGGCGCGCCGGCGATGCTGACCGATCGCATTGCGCGCGAACTCTACGACCTCGAAGCCAATGAAGTCATGGGCGCAGCACCGGTGGAGGCGCCGGATGCCGTGACGGTTCCCGCGCTCGGCACTGCCGCGGCGGCCTGAAGTAGATAGCACCAGCACAGAGTGGCCGCTGCACGCTGCAAGCGGCCGAAGGCCTAACACAAACGAGAGGCAAACCCATGATCAATCGTCGCATCGTGCTTGCCGGCGCTGCCGCGCTGGTGTTCACCGCTACTGCCGCTTCCGCGCAGGACTGGAAGAGCAAGTATCCGGAACTCACCCTTGCGGTGGTGCCGGCCG
>DATEJC010000360.1:0-4845 GCA_035278345.1 Bradyrhizobium sp.
GTCGTGTGGTCCTGGCGCCGCGACCCTGGCGTCTATCCCCGCCGGCCCGTGCTGGCGGGGCAACGGTGACAAAAAAGGCCGCTCACCGGGGAGAGCACGAAGTAAGCCGTAAAGCCATTGCGCGGGGAAAGCCGGGATGTCCTGGCTGTACCTGTCAAATCCGTGTGCGTTTCCTTCACTACCCATTGCACACGGTGCTGCGGGCGCAGTCGGCGCCCGGCTTTCCCTGCGCCCTCTCTCCGAAGAGGGAGCAAACGAGATTGCAAGACCCGGACAGATCGTGTCGCGGGAACGCTACGTGCTGTTTCCACGTCATTGCGAGGAGCGTAGCGACGACCCTTCTCCGCTTGCTGCGCAAGCTACGCAGGGCTGGGAGTCCGCCGAAGCTCGGAGAGCGAAGGCGGAAGCAATCCAGCTATCCGCTTGCAGCGCTATGGATTGCTTCTTCGCTCGCAATGACGGCGGATAGGCTCTTTGACAATCGAATCCGGAATTGAGGCGTGCCCCCCGCCCCTCACTCAACCGGCATCACGTCCACCTCGACCCGCAGCTTTTGCTTGCGGGAGCCGACGATGATGCCGTCGACCGGGGAGACGTCGGAGAAATCGCGCCCGGTGGCGAGCACGATGTGATCGTTGGCGATCATGAGGTCGTTGGTCGGATCGAAGCCGACCCAGCCGAGATCGCCGCCGCACCACACCGAAACCCATGCATGCGTCGCGTCCGCGCCCTGCAGCCGCGGCTGGCCCGGCGGCGGGATGGTCCGGATATAGCCGGAAACGTAAGCCGCCGGCAGGCCGATGCCGCGCAGGCCCGCGATCATCACATGGGCAAAGTCCTGGCAGACGCCGTGGCGCTTCTCGAATACTTCCCTGAGCGGCGTCGAGATCACGGTGGCCTTGGGGTCGTATTTGAACTCGCTGCGGATGCGCCGCATCAGGTCGACGCTGCCTGCAAGAATGCTGGCCCCTTGCGGGAAGCTCGCGCCCGCGTAGGCCGTGACGGGCTGCAGCACCGGCACCAGCGTGCTGGCAAAGACATAGCCGACCGGCGAGGACGGGCCGAGGCTCGCCGCGGTGAAAGCGAGCTCGCGCACCTGCTCCCAGGGCGGGCTCGCCGCCGTACGATCATGGCTGCGGCGCTCGACCGAAACGCGGGAGCGGGAGTCGATGCGCAGATGACGGTGCGCGCTTTCGATCAGCACGTTATCGGTCAGCGTGCCGTAGAAATCGCGCCGCGTGGTTCGCTCGGTGGGCCGCGGGCGAATGTCGATGCTGTGCGAGATCAGCTCCTGCCCCTCGCCCGTCTTCGGCTCCAGCCGCAGCGAGCAGCGCGCGAAACTCACCGGGCTCTCGTAGGAATAGGAGGTGACATGGCGGATATCGTAGATCACGCCAGTCCCGTCAGCTTTTCCGGCCGGCTCGCATTGGGGCCGTGCGGGAAATAATGCAGGCCGATGGCGTCGGCGAGCTGCAGCATCTCCTGCTCCAGCGCGAACATCGTTTTCGCGTCGAGCGAGGAAACCTCCGCCGTCGTCAGGGCCGATTGCACGGCGACCGCCAGCCGCTGCGGCCGCTCGATCAGGCCGTATTCCTTCAGGCTCGGCAGCGCAGCGATATGCTCGTTGAGCGCCTGGATCTGGAATGCAACGGATCGCGGATTGAAGGTGTCGAGCACGACGAGGTCGCGGATCGGCGCCAGCAGCGGGCCGACCAGGTAACGCGAGCGATAGGTGATCTGGCAGTCGACCAGTGTCAGGAGGACGTCGAGGTCTTCGTCGCCTGCCTCGTCATAGGCGAACTGTCGCGCAAAACGCATGGTGTTGATGGCGCGCTCGACACGGCGGCCCATGTCGAGGAAGCGCCAGCCGGCGGCGCGATTCATGTTCTCCTGCGCAAGGCCGGCAAAGCCTGCGAGGTCGCGCAGGATCAGCTCCGCGGTCGAGACGACGCCGTCTTCATCCTCGACCTTGAAGGCAAGCAACTCGCTCATCTCGGTGATGGCCTGCCAGGCGTCGGGCGACAGCCGTTCACGCAAGGAGGTCGCGGTGCGCTGCGCCGTGCGGATCAGCGAGAACGCCGAGCCGAAGCGTTCCTCGCTCTGCAGGGCCTCGGCCGCGATTTTAGCCGATTGCGAGCGCGAGGCTTGGGTCGATGCGCCCCAGGTAACGAGCAGGCGCTGGATGCGTTCGACGGAAGGCAGGCCGCCGTTCTGCGCACGATCGTTCCTGGCGGGATCGCGCAGCGACGAGCCGAGCGCGCGGATCAGCCGCAGCGTCGCCTCCGCACGTTCGAGGTAGCGGCCGAGCCAGAACAGATTGTCGGCGGCGCGGCTCGGCAAGACGCCGGCAATGCGGCGGATGCGCACGGTGTCGACCGCAGGCAAGAGCGTTGCCGCGGGAACGGCGCGGTCCGAGACCACCCAGACGTCGGCGGCGCTCGCGCCATCGCCCATCGATACCGCGCGCGCATCGGCTTGCTCGGCGATGCGGCAGAAGCCACCGGGCATCACGGTCCAGCCGTTCTTCGTCGCGGCGGCAAACACCCGCAGCACGAATGGCCGCGGCGTGATGCGCCCGTTCTCCCAGACCGGTGTGGTGGAAAGGCGCACCATCTCCTGGCCGACGAAATCGATGCCGCGGTCGCCAATCGCCTGGGTGAGCCGTTCGCGCTCGGCCGCGGACATTTCGCTCGCGAGCACCCGGCCGTTGCCCGGGAAGCCCGGCACGCCGCGGCTATAGGCGCCTTCGATGGCGAACTCGTCGAGCTGCGACAGCACCTGCTCGCGCGCCGATTTCTGGCCGCACCACCAGGTCGCGATGTGCGGCATGACAAGCTCTTCGCCGAGCAGCCGCCGCGCCAGCGACGGCAGGAAGCCGAGCAGCGCCCTCGCCTCCAGCACGCCCGAGCCCGGCATGTTGGCGACCGCGACGCCGCCCTTGCGCAGCACATCGATCAGGCCGGGCACGCCGAGATGCGAGGAAGCATCGAGCTCGAGCGGGTCGAGCGAGTTGGAATCGACGCGGCGCAGCAGCACGTCGATCCGCTTCAGGCCGGCCACGGTGCGGATGTGGATGCGGTCGCCGCTGACGGCGAGGTCGTCTCCCTCGACCAGCATGAAGCCGAGATAGCGCGCCAGCGTCGCATGCTCGAAATAGGTCTCGCTGAAATTGCCTGGTGTGAGCAATCCGATGCGCGGCTCGTCGCGGTCGGCGCTGTCGCGAAGAGAATCGCGGAACGCCTCGAAGAACGGCGCGACGCGCTCGACATTCATCGACTTGTAGAGCGTGGAGAAGGCGCGCGACAGCACGAGGCGATTTTCCAGCGCATAGCCCGCGCCCGACGGCGCCTGCGTGCGGTCGCTGAGCACCCACCAACGGCCATCGGGACCACGGCCGACATCGGCGGCATAGAAGTTGAGGTAGCGCCCGCCCGGCGGCTTCACGCCGCAGACCTCGCGCAGATATTCGCTGCTGCCGGCGATCGCCGCTGCCGGGATCGCGCCCTGGGCGACGAGCTTGCCCTCGCCATAGAGGTCGCGCAGCACCATCTCAAGCAGCTGCGCGCGCTGGGCGATGCCGGTGGTCAGCTGCTGCCAGTCGGCTTCATCGACGATCAGCGGCAAATGGCTGAGCGGCCAGAGCCGGTCGGCGGTATCGCCGGGGGCGCGGTAGGTGACGCCGGCCTCGCGCAGATGGCGGTCGGCGGAGGCGAAGCGGCGCTCGATCTCGTTTGGCGAAAGGGCGGCAAAGGCGTCGAGAAACCGGCTCCAGGCCGGCCGCGGCGTCCCGTCGGGGCCGAGATATTCGTCGGGAATGCCCGGCAGGCGGGCATAATCACGGGTCCACAGCGCAATTCGGCGCTGGCCCGGCCGCGCCTTGCTCTCGCCCTGCTGGCCGTTCGGTCCCTGGCCGGCCGGTCCCACCATCCGACTCTCCTGCGCCCCCGCGCATCTTCAATGCAGGAGCGGCGTCCGCAAGTCGAGGGTCAAAGGAAATTCCAGGGAACGTTCTTCCGGCGGCAGATCGACCTTTCCCGGGGTGTGGCCATGGTCCTGGAAGCGAGCCAGCCGCCGGGCCTCGGCCTCGTAGGAATTGACCGGCTTGGTCTCGTAATTGCGGCCGCCGGGATGGGCGACATGATAGACGCAGCCGCCGAGCGAGCGGCCGTTCCAGGTGTCGATCAGGTCGAAGGTCAGCGGCGCATGCACGGGAATGGTCGGGTGCAGGCCGGAGGCCGGCTGCCAGGCCTTGAAGCGCACGCCGGCTACCGCCTCGCCCGATCGGCTCGTGCCGGTCATCGGCATGCGGCGGCCGTTGCAGGTGACGACGTGGCGGCCCTCGACAAAGCCGGTCGCCTTGACCTGCAGCCGCTCGACCGAGGAATCGACGTAGCGCACGGTGCCGCCGGCCGAGCCCTCCTCGCCGAGCACATGCCAGGGCTCCAGCGCCTGCCGCAGCTCAAGCGCAACGCCGCCATGATGGACCCGGCCGAATACGGGGAAGCGGAATTCGAGCTGCGCGGTGTACCATTCGGACGCGAACTCGTAGCCGGACTGCTTGAGCTCTTCGAGCACGCCGAGGAAATCCTCCCAAAGGAAGTGCGGCAGCATGAAGCGGTCGTGCAGCGTGGTACCCCAACGCACGAACTTGCCCTGCTGCGGCTCGCGCCAGAGCTTTGCGATCAGCGCGCGGATCAAGAGCTGCTGCGCCAGCGACATGCGGGGATCGGGCGGCATTTCAAGCGCGCGGAATTCGACGAGGCCGAGACGGCCGGTCGGCCCGTCCGGCGAGAACAGCTTGTCGATGCAGATCTCGGCGCGGTGGGTGTTGCCGGTGATGTCGAC
>DATEJC010000361.1:0-6402 GCA_035278345.1 Bradyrhizobium sp.
TCGGTGTTGTAATCCCAGAGTTCGCCGAGCAGGAACTTGTGGGTCAGCACCTTTCCGGCATGCTGCACCAGGAGGCGCAACAGATCGTACTCCTTCGGCGACAGTTTCACGTCGGCATCGTGCAGTTTCACGGTGCGACGGACCAGGTCGACGGAAAGATCGCCCACCCGGAAGACCGGACGCTCGCCCTGCACCTGCAGGCGGTGACGCAGGGCCGCTCGCGTGCGCGCGAGCAACTCGTTCATGCCGAATGGCTTGGTGACATAGTCGTCGGCGCCGCCATCCAGCGCCTCGACCTTGCCGGTCTCATCGCCGCGGCTCGACAGCACGACGATCGCGACGTGTTCGTTCTGGGCGCGCAGCGTCCGGAGAAGTTCCAGCCCCTGGATGTCGGGCAGGCCGAGGTCGAGAATGATGAGGTCTGGAGACTGCGATATAAGCTGCAACGCGGCCTTGCCGCTGGGGGCTTCGAGAATCTCATAGCCCTGTGTAACCAATCCCATCCGGAGCAGCTTTCGGATCGGCGGCTCATCGTCGATGACCAGAACCTTCAATGCTCCGCTGCTCATGAGACCTCGTCCAGGCGCGACGATTCCGGGGGAATCGGCAGGCGGATGGTGAACACCGCGCCCTTGCGGTCGCTGCGATTGGCCGCCGATATCGTGCCATGCATGGCCTCGACGAAGCCACGGGAGATTGCAAGGCCGAGCCCGGTGCCGGCGCGGACGCGATCGCCTTTCTGCGCACGGTAGAACTTCTCAAAGATTTGGCCGAGCTCGGAGGAGGGAATGCCGTCGCCTTCATCCATGACCTGGAGTGAGACGACGTCCCGCTCCCGTTTGCTCCGGATGGTGATCGCGGTGGCGGGAGGGGCATATTTCGCGGCGTTGTCGAGAAGGTTGAACAGCACCTGCTCGAACAGCACCGCGTCCAGTTCGAGCATCGGCAGCTCGCCGGCCAGATCGAGTTCGACTCGGTGCGGCTGCAGAATCTTTCCGGCACGGCGAAGCACGCTGCCCACGATTTCATGGAGGTCATGGCGGGTGGTGTTGGGGATGACCGCTCCCGATTCGAGTCTTGTCATGTCGAGCAGGTTGGCAATGAAGCGGTTCAGCCGCTCGGATTCGTCGATCACGGTTGCAAGCAAATCGTGCTTTTCCTGTTCGGAAAGGCTGCTGGCGAGATCGCGCATGGTGGAGGCGGCGCCGAGCACCGAAGCCAGCGGAGTCTTCAGATCATGGGAGATTGATGTCAACAGCGCCGAGCGCAGGCGTTCCGATTCCGCCGTTCTCTTGACCCTGTCCATGTCTTCCACCAGCAGCACGCGCTCAACAGCTAGTGCGCCCTGATCGACGAGCGCATCAAGCAACCGGCGTTCGTCCGGCGTAAAGAGCTGCCCGGCCTTGTCGCTGTCGATGCCGATGACGCCGATTAACCCGCGCCCGGTGCGCATCGGCAGGAACAGGCGCTTGGCGCCGGGCAGCGTATCAGCACCGCGGCCGGCGGGGCGATCGTTGGCCCAGGCCCAGTTTGCCGCGGCGAGATCGGCCTGGTCGAGCTCGTCTTCCGGCGGATAGCCGGTCATTACCGTGAGGAGGCCGTCTTGCGGCAGCAGCAGCATTACCCGCACCTTCAGCATCAGCGCGATCTGATACGCAGTCGCCCACAAGACATCGTCGAGCGTTGCGGTGCCCGCGAGCTTGCGGCTGAAGGCATACAGCGATTCGGTGGTGCGTACCCGGCCGATCGCGGTGTCCGCCTGCGCGCGCACGCGCGCGGCAACATTGGAGACGAGGATCGCGACCAGCATGAACAGGAAGAACGCGGCGATATTGGTCGGATCGGTGATGGTGAAGGTGTAGACCGGCGGCAGAAAGAAGAAATTGTAGCACAGTGAGGCGGTGACGGTGGCGAGCAATGACGGCCACAGGCCGTAGCGGACGGCGACGCTGACCACGGCGGTGAGGAGCACGAGGTCGACATTCTCGATACCGAACCAGGGCTGGATCGGCGCAGCAATGCCGAGCCCGATCGCCACGATCAGGAGCGACATCAAATAGGGTTTTGGATCGAACGGCTCGGTTCGCGCCGCGGTTTGCACCGCCGCCTTGACGACCGGCAGTTCCTCGCCGGCAATGACATGCACGCTGATGTTGCCGGCACGGCGTACCAGGTCGTGCACGACCGAGCCGCGCAGCAGCTCGAACCAGCGCGAGCGGGTCGATTTGCCGATGACGATCTGGGTCACGTTGTTGGCATGGGCAAAGTTGATCAGGTCATCAGCAATGCGACGGCCAACGCCGGGGATGGTGATGGCTTCGCCGCCAAGCGCTTCGGCAAGCCGCATGGTGTCGGCCAGCCGATCGCGTTGCTCGTCGGTAAGCTGCAGGCTGCGCCGCGTTTCGATCGCGATCGCAGTCCAGGGCGCATGCAGGCGATCGGCCAGGCGCTTGGAGTAGCGCACGAGGCCTGAGGCGCGTGGATCCTCGCTGATGCAAACGAGGATGCGCTCGCCCGCGGCCCAAGGGCCGGCAATGGCATTGGCCTGCATGTGCGTCAGCAGCTGCTCGTCGACCCGCTCGGCAGTACGGCGCAGCGCCAGCTCGCGCAAGGCGGTGAGATTGCCGGGGGAGAAGTAGTGCTCCAGCGCGCGCTCGGCCTGCTTGGGGACGTAGACCTTGCCTTCCTTCAGGCGCTGGATCAGGTCGTCGGGCGTGAGGTCGATCAGCTCGATGGCATCAGCGCGGTCGAACACTGAATCGGGAACCGTCTCGCGCACCCGCACATGGGTGATTTGCGCGACGACATCGTTGAGGCTCTCGATGTGCTGGATGTTGACGGCCGTATGAACGTCGATGCCGTGCGACAGCAATTCCTCGACATCAAGATAGCGCTTGGGGTGTCGCGAGCCCGGCGCATTGGTATGCGCAAGCTCGTCGACGATGGCAATCTGCGGACGGCGCGCGATCAACGCGTCGATATCCATCTCCTCGAGAATCTGCTCCTTGTAATTGATCCGCTTGCGCGGCAGGACTTCCAGTCCTTTGAGGAGCGTCTCGGTCTCGGCGCGGCCATGGGTCTCGACAACGCCCACCACTACATCGGCGCCGGCCTTGACCCTGGCATGCGCGCTTTGCAGCATCTCATAGGTTTTGCCGACGCCCGGAGCGGCTCCGACGAAGATTTTCAGCTTGCCGGTGCGAGTGTCGGCGCGCCGGGCCGCTTCCAGCAGGGCTTCCGGCGAGGGACGTAAATCGGTGTCTCGGCGCTCATTGGCCATGAGGCAATATAGTCACCGCATCGCCCCGGGCTACCTCGTCGTGGCCGCGTCCAGCGCCAAGTTCAGCGCCAAAACGTTAACGCGGGGCTCACCCACGAGGCCGGCGAGACGGCCCCTGGTATTCTCGGTCACGAGCTGGCGGACGCGGCCTTCCGGCAGTTTGCGAGCCTTGGCGATGCGCGGCACCTGGAACAAGGCGGCCTCCGGCGAGATGTCGGGATCGAGGCCGCTGCCGGAGGTGGTGACCAGATCGACCGGCACTGCCGCGTTCGGATTCTCTGCGTTCAGCTTCTCGACGTCTTCCTTGAGGCGGTCGGCCAGCGTCTTGCTGGTCGGCCCTAAGTTGGAGCCGCCGGAATTGGCCGCGTTGTAAGGCGCGGGCACCGTCTTGGAGGAATCCGCCGGGTCGGGCGCAACGGTCGCTGATGGGCGGCCGTGGAAGTATTTATCTTCCTTGAACTCCTGGCCGATCAGCGTCGAGCCGATCACCTTGCCGTCCTTTTCGATCAGGCTGCCTTGCGCCTGCTCCGGGAAGATAGCGCCGGCGATGCCGGTCATGGCTAGCGGATAGGCAAGCCCGGTGATCAGCGTGAGCATGGCCAGGACGAGGAGGGCGGGGCGGATTTCTCTCAACATGACAGGTCTCCTCAGGCGAGACTCAAGGCCGCAACAACGAGGTCGATGGCCTTGATGCCGATAAAGGGAATGACAATGCCGCCAAGGCCGTAGATCAGCAGGTTACGGCGCAATAGCGCGCCGGCACCGATGGCCCGGTAGGCCACGCCCTTCAGCGCCAGCGGAATCAGCGCGACAATGATCAGCGCGTTGAAGATGATCGCCGACAGGATCGCGCTCTGCGGACTTGCGAGATGCATGATGTTAAGCACCTCGAGCTGCGGATAGAAGGCGAGGAACATCGCCGGGATGATCGCGAAGTATTTCGCTACGTCGTTGGCGATCGAGAACGTCGTCAGCGCGCCGCGGGTCATCAACAGCTGCTTGCCGATCTCAACTACTTCGATCAGTTTAGTCGGATTGGAGTCGAGGTCCACCATGTTGCCGGCCTCGCGCGCCGCCTGTGTGCCGGTGTTCATGGCAACCCCAACATCGGCCTGCGCTAGTGCGGGCGCGTCGTTGGTGCCGTCGCCGCACATCGCTACCAGTTTGCCCTTGACCTGCTCGTTGCGGATCAGCTTCAACTTGTCCTCGGGCGTGGCCTGCGCCAGGAAATCGTCGACACCGGCCTCCGCCGCGATGGCAGCGGCCGTCATCGGATTGTCGCCGGTGATCATGATGGTGCGGATGCCCATGCGCCGCAGCTCGGCAAAGCGCTCGCGGATGCCGCCCTTGACGATGTCCTTGAGCTGGATCACGCCGAGCAGCTTGCCGTCCCTGGCGACCGCCAGCGGCGTACCACCGGCCTTGGCGATCTCGTCCGAGATCGCCTGAATCTCGCGCGCGGCATCGCTGGCAAACGCGGGTTGCATGGCGCGCGCGACATTGCCGCTGGCGACCGGCTGCGACGATCCGCCGACAAAATTGAGGATCGCATCCACCGCGCCCTTGCGCACCGAGGAGGAGCCGGCGTCGATGCCGCTCATGCGGGTCTGCGCCGTGAACGGCACGAAGGTGGCGGCGAGCTCGTTCATGTCGCGGCCGCGAATGCCGTATTTCTCCTTGGCCAGCACGACGATGGAGCGGCCCTCGGGCGTCTCGTCGGCGAGTGAGGCGAGCTGCGCGGCATCGGCCAGCTCCTGCTCCGTCACGCCACGGATGGGGCGGAAGGCGGTGGCTTGGCGGTTGCCGAGCGTGATGGTGCCCGTCTTGTCGAGCAGCAGCGTGTCGACATCGCCCGCGGCTTCCACCGCGCGGCCGGACATCGCCAGCACGTTGAAGCGCACCAGGCGATCCATGCCGGCGATGCCGATTGCCGAGAGGAGCGCGCCGATCGTGGTCGGGATCAGCGTGACGAACAGGGCCACCAGGATCACGACCGAGATCGAGCCGCCGGCATAGGCCGCATAGCTCGGAATGGTGACGGTCGCGAACACGAAGACGATGGTCAGGCCCGCGAGCAGGATGTTGAGCGCGATCTCGTTCGGCGTCTTCTGCCGCTCGGCGCCTTCGACCAGCTTGATCATGCGGTCGATGAAAGTCGAACCCTGGGCCGCGGTGATACGCACCTTGATCCAGTCGGACAGCACTTGCGTTCCGCCGGTCACCGCCGAGCGGTCGCCGCCAGACTCGCGGATCACGGGCGCGGATTCTCCGGTGATAGCGGCTTCGTTGACGGAAGCGACACCTTCAATGACCTCTCCGTCGGAGGGGATGTTGTCGCCGGCCTCCACCAGGACGATGTCGCCAACCCGCAGGCTGGTGCCGGGAACCAGACGATAGGTCCTGGTCAAGTCCTGCAGCAGCTTGGCCTGGCTCTCGGTGCGGGTCTTCTTCAGCGATTCCGCCTGCGCCTTGCCACGCCCCTCGGCCACCGCCTCGGCGAAATTGGCAAACAGCACTGTGAACCAGAGCCAGAGGATGATCTGGAAGGTAAAGCCGAGATTGGCGCCTCCGGTGACGAGATCGCGCACGAAAATCACGGTGGTGAGCGCGGCGACGATCTCCACCACGAACATCACGGGGTTCTTGATCATCAGCCGCGGATCGAGTTTCGCAACGGACGAACGGATCGCAGGCACCACGATCTTCGGATCGAGCATCGTCGAGGCCGTCGTTCTCTTTTGCAGTTTCATGGTTTCCATGGACGTAGCTCCGGATGCAATCAGAAGACGGTGTTGGCGTTCATGGCGAGGTGCTCGACAACAGGGCCAAGCGCCAGTGCCGGGAAGAAGGTGAGGCCGCCGATGATCACGATGACGCCGACCACGAGACCGACGAACAGCCCGCCGGTGGTCGGGAAGGTGCCGGCTGACGGCGGATGCGTCTTCTTCTCCGCCAGCGACCCCGCGATCGCCATCGCAGGCACGATCATGAAGAAGCGGCCGACGAACATCGCCATCGCGAGCGTCAGGTTGTAGAAGAAGGTGTTGCCGGTCAGGCCCGCGAAGGCCGAGCCGTTGTTGCCGGTCGCGGAGGTGTAGGCATAGAGCACCTCGGTGAAGCCG
>DATEJC010000362.1:0-4621 GCA_035278345.1 Bradyrhizobium sp.
ATCGGCTTCTTCGCCACGCCCTTGTCGTGCTGGGCGAGCAACCGCTCCAGCGCGCGGTCGCGCGCCTCGCCCGAGGCGACCAGGCAGGACGCGCTCGAAGTCAGCCGCTGCGAGGCGCGGACGTCGGCGACGCGCTCGCCCAGCGCCTCCTTGACGATGGCAATCGTCATCGCCTCGTCCGCCCCCGCTTCGTCCTTCTTCGCATCCGTCTTTTCCTCCGCAAGCGGGATCAGGCCGAAATCGACGTCGCCCTGGCTCAGCGACTTCAGCGGCTTGCCGCCGAAGTCGAGTGGCGCTGCGGTCCAGAACGCATCGACGGGATCGGTGAGCAGCAGGACCTCGATGCCGCGGGCTTTGGCCGATTCGAGCTTGGGGTTGGATCTCAGCCGCTCGATGCTGTCGCCGACGAGATAATAGATCTCGGTCTGGTTCGGCTTGATGTCCTCGACATATTGCTTGAGCGAGCGCTTCTCACCCGATGTCGTGGTGAAGCGCGACAGCGCCAGCAATTTTTCGCGGCGCTCGAAATCCTCCCAGATGCCTTCCTTGATGACGGCGCCGAACGCATCCCAGATTTTAGCGAATGCCTCGGGCTCCTTCTCGCCGAGGTTTTCCAGTTCGCCAATCACGCGGCCGGTTACCGCCTTGCGGATCTGCGCGAGCTGCGGGTTGTTCTGCAGCATTTCCCGGGAGATGTTCAGCGGCAGGTCCTCGCTGTCGATCACGCCGCGGATGAAGCGCAAATAGGCCGGCAGCAGTTCCGCATCGTCGGCAATGAAGACGCGGCGGACATAGAGCTTCACCTTGCCCTTGCGCGCCTGGTCGAACAGGTCGAACGGCTTGGTCGACGGCGCAAACAGCAGCACCGCATAGGACTGCCGGCCCTCGGCGCGGTAGTGCAACGTCATCGCCGGCTCGTCGAAAGCGCCCGCGATCGATTGGTAAGCCTGCTTGTAGTCCTCCGCCGACAGCTCCGACCTCGATCGCTGCCACAGCGCGCTTGCCGAATTGATCTGCCGCGGCTCGCCCTCCTCCGGCACCAGGAAGATCGGGAACTGGATGTTGTCGGAATAGCTGCGGACGATCCGCTCGATCTCGTACGTCTCGCGATATTTTTGCGCATCCTGCTTCAGGTGCAGCACGATCTCGGTACCGCGTCCGACGCGCTTTGTGGCCTCCTCGTCGGCGGCCGCGACCTCGAACCCGCTGCCGCCGGACGACGACCAGACCCAGACCTGGTCCGATCCGGCGCGGCGGCTGGTGACGACGATGCGCTCGGCCACCATGAAGGCGGCATAGAAGCCGACGCCGAACTGACCGATCAGATTGGCGCCGTCCCTGGCTTCGGTCAGGCGCGCAACGAAGGATTTTGTGCCGGAGCGCGCGATGGTGCCGAGATTGTCGATCAGCTCCTGCCGATCCATGCCGATGCCGCTGTCAATCACGGCCAGCGCATTCGCCTTCTTGTCCGGGACGATCCTGATCTCGGGCGGCGCGCCATCGGCGATCAGGTCGGGCCTGGCGATCGCCTCATAGCGCAGCTTGTCGCAGGCATCCGACGCATTCGAGATCAACTCGCGCAGGAAAATATCGGTTTCCGAATAGACCGAATGCACCATCAGGTGCAGGAGTTCAGCGACTTCGGCCTGGAACGGTTGGGTTTCGGGTGCAGTGGTCGTCGTCATGCGGGCTCGGTCGTGATGGTGTCGGGAAGGCCCTGATATAGCGCCGCTATCTGCGGTGGCAAGATCGCGCCGCTTGACCTTTCATCCCGAAATCGCGGCGAGATACCGCTTGACCGACGCCTCGAACGCCGGCTTGGCGCCGGTCGCGATGTTACGGCCCCACCAGGCGCCATGGAGGCGGTCGAAAGCCAGCGGCTGGACGGCGCGCCAGATCGCGCGCACGGCGGTGGCGTTGAGGGGAATATAGTTCGGGAAGCTGTACATGAAGCTCACCCAGCGGCGATCCATCGTCGCCATTGCGATGTCGCCGGTCAGCAGCGCGCCGCGACCATCGGCACCGGCCCGCCAATGCATGAGGGTGCCGCCGGCAAAGTGTCCGCCGGCGCGGATGAGAACGACGTCGTCGGAGATGCGGTGGCTTTCGCCCGACCATGGCACGATGGCGGGATGGGGCCGTGTGATCCACTGCCGGTCATCGCCGTGCAGATAGATCGGCACGCCGCCGAAGGCGTCGCTCCAGTCGGCGACGGCGCCATAGAAGTGCGGATGCGAGACCGCGATTGCCTTCAGGCCACCGAGCGATTTGACGTGTGCAACTGCCTGCGGTGTCACCAGCGGCACGCAATCCCAGAGCACGCAGCCGTCCGCCTCGCGAACCAGGAGCGCACGCTGGGCGATGGCAAAGCCGGGCTCGACGGCGAAGCCGGTGAGACCGAGGTCGTCGCGCCAGACCAGTTTGTGGCTTGCGCCAAGTTGTTCGCGCGAAAGCGAGGTCTGGCCCTTCCAGTTGACGAATTGCCGCTCGTCCTCGCAGATCAGGCACGACGCCGGCGGCGCGGCGCTATCGGGAAATTGCGCGCCGCATTGTTCGCAGGTCCATAGTGGCATGAAGACGCTCCTATCAACGAAGCCTCTTCTAGCACGCCAAGGAAACACGCTTCATCAGCGGAATCACACCTTCGCCTTGCAGGACGTCAGGCAACCTTCATGAAATCCGGCGGTCGGCGCTCGGCAAACGCGGTAAAGGCTTCGCGCGCCTCGGCGGTCTTCAATCGTTCCGCAAAGCTCTCAATCTCGGCGCCGATCTGCGCTGTCAGCACCGCTGCATTGCGCATCAACCGCTTTGTGGCTGCGAGTGAACCGGCCGGCAGTTTGGCGAGTCGCGCGGCGACGCCGGCCGCCTCCGCATGCAGCGTGTCGAGCGGCACCACGCGGTTGGCGATGCCAACATCGAGCGCAGTCGTCGCATCCATGGCTTCGCCGAGTGCGAACATTTCGTAGGCGCGCGCATAGCCGACGCGCATCGGCATCAACAGCGTCGAGGCCGCTTCCGGCACCAGCGCGAGATTGACGAACGGCGTCGAAAGCAGAGCGTTCTCGGCTAGCACGACGAAATCGCAATGCAGCAGCATGGTGGTGCCGATGCCGACGGCGCGCCCCTGCACGGCGGCAACCAGCGGCCGGCTCGACTGCGCCAGTGCCCGCACAAAGCGTGAAACGTTCCGCTCGCCCCTGATGGCGCCGGCGGCAATCGCCGCGAACTCGCCGACGTCGTTGCCCGACGTGAACATGTCGCCCTCGCCGCGCAACACGATGACCCTCGCGGCGGGATCGGTTTCCGCCGCGACCAGCGAGTCGGCCAGCACGCCGTACATTTCATTTGTGAGGGCGTTCTTCTTGTCGGGCCGCGCGAAGGTGAGCGTCAGGATGCCGTCCTTGCGTTCGATATTGATGTGCTCGGTCATTCACTCTCTCCTTTGGGAAATTTTTGCTGCACGCTGGCAAGCCAGCGCGCGACGATGTCGATCTCGGCGTCGGAAAAACCTTCCATCAGCCGCGCGTTCAGTTCGGCGGCGCCGGCTTTGGCGCGCACGAGCGCCCGGCGGCCCGACGCCGTCAGCCAGACCCGCCAGGCTCGGCCGTCGTCGGGGTCGGCGCGTTTCTCGATCAGGCCGGCCTCGACCGTCCGCTCCACCAGTCCGCTGATGCCGGGCATGCCGAGGTCGAGCGCATCGCCCGCTTCGCCCAGCAGCACGCCGTCGCGCCGCCCCAGCACGAACAACAGCCCGGCCTGCGTCGCCGTGACGCCCTTTGGCGGCTGCGTCGCCACGAAGCGTTGCACGCGACGCTGCGCCACATTGAGCAGATAGATCAGGCGGCGGTCCGATCCGGGCTTGTCCGTTTTAGTTCGCATGCGAAGTATCTACCTCAATTCGTGAAACTTGTCACGCACGACTGCGTGAAGTATGGACTTCTCAATCAAACATCGCTGTCATCGAATACTTGCAATTCAAGATCGATTGCGCGGACGCTCCGACGGCGGATATGTCGCGGATTTGACGAGCAAAAATTCGTAAAAAACCCCCTAAAAAATCACGATAATTTCACGGCAGGCCTCGCAGGCTCGTCCTCCAACTCAGGGCGAGAATTGTGATGGCGACGCGCAATGCCGATGCAACCTCTCAGAGGGCTCGCGAGATCGAGGCGGCCGGCCACGGCGCGCGTGAGCGCGCGGCTCCCGGCTTTCGTCACTTCCTCGGCACGCCGCGCGCTTCGCAACGCTTCCGCGCCTTCGGCATCGACCCGCTGCAAACCCCTGGCCATGTGCAGAACATCCGCGGATTGATGCACCGCCTCTCGCGCCGCATGGACGCGGAAATCGCCTGGCCGCGGCATGACGACACGTCGCTGCATCGTTGGGAGAATCCAACAATTCCGTCGGGCTACACCTACCTGCTGCAGTTCGTCGCGCACGATCTGGTGCTGTCTGCCATTCCGCTGTCGGTCGCGGGAAGGCTTGGCGCGGGCACGAGCAACGCGCGCCGCACGCCGCTTCGGCTGGAAACTCTCTACGGCAGCGGACCAGTCGGCTCGCCCCACCTTTACGCACTGGATTCGCCGAGCGACGATCGCCGCACCAAGCTTCGCCTCGGGCG
>DATEJC010000363.1:0-4838 GCA_035278345.1 Bradyrhizobium sp.
GCAGCAGGCGGCGGATGCGGCGGAAGCGCGCGAGGCCAACGAGGCCGACAAGCGCGAGAAACTCGCGAGCGGCGTGCTCGGGCTCGACATGTACAAGATGCGCGAGCCGCTGGCGAAGGCCGGACTGAAATATATCGACTGAGCTGATCATGGCCGCTGACATCGTGGGCATATCGTCAATGGCGACCCGCCAGATCCTGGCGGAGCTTTCCGGCGCGTACCGGCAAAAGACCGGCAAGTCGGTCGCGATCGAGGCCGTCGGCGGGGTAGACGCCGCCAAGCGCATCCGCGCCGGCGAGAAGTTTGACATCGTCGTGCTCGCTGACGACGCCATGAAGAAGCTGGAAGCCGATGGATTCCTGAAGCCGGGCAGCCGGGCAGGGTTCGCGGAATCGTCGATTGCGGTTGCCGTCCCGGCCGGAACGAAGCGGCCCGATCTCTCCAGCGAAGCGATGACGAAGGCCGCGGTACTGGCGGCGCAATCGGTCGGCTACTCCACCGGGCCGAGCGGCACGCATGTACTGAAGCTGCTGGAGAGATGGGGCGTCGATGCGAAGGACACGAAAAAGGTGGTGCAGGCATCGCCCGGCGTGCCTGTCGGTACGCTGGTGGCGCGTGGGGAGGTCGAGCTCGGCTTCCAGCAGATGAGCGAATTTCTGGAAGTGCAGGGCATCGAGGTCGCGGGGATGCTGCCGGCGGAGATTCAATCGGTCACGCTGTTTGCCTGCGGCGTCGGTGCGCAGGCCGGCAACGAGGCGGGCGCGCGCGATCTGATTGGATATCTGACCTCGCCGGATACCAATGGCATCAAGTGGAAACATGGCATGGAGCCGCCGCAGCGCGCCGGCTGACGAAGTGAGTGAAGGGTAGAAGTTGATGTCGAAACCTGTGACCGGGCCGTTCGAGAAGACCCCGGGATGGCTGGACTGGTACGACGGTCCGTCAAAGCCGCGCTTCAAGGTGCCTGATGGTGCGGTGGACGCGCACTGCCATGTGTTCGGCCCGGGCGGAGCGTATCCATATGCGCCGGAGCGCAAATATACGCCGTGCGATGCCTCGCGGGCGCAGCTTTATGCGCTGCGCGACCATCTCGGCTTCTCGCGCAATGTGGTGGTGCAGGCCACCTGCCACGGCGCCGACAACCGCGCCATGGTCGATGCGCTCGTTCATTCCGGCGGCAAGGCCCGTGGCGTTGCGACCGTCAAGCGCAATGTCACCGATGCCGAGTTGAAGGCGATGCATGACGCCGGCGTGCGCGGCGTGCGCTTCAATTTCGTCAAGCGTCTGGTCGATTTTACGCCGCGCGACGAGTTGATCGAGATTGCCGGCCGCATCGCCAGGCTCGGCTGGCATGTCGTGATCTACTTCGAGGCCGTCGATCTGCCGGAGCTCTGGGATTTCTTCACGACGTTGCCGACCACCGTCGTGGTGGATCATATGGGCCGGCCGGACGTTACCAAGCCGGTTGACGGTCCCGAATTCGAATTGTTCGTCAAATTCATGCGCGAGCATCAGAACGTCTGGTCCAAAGTGAGCTGCCCCGAGCGGCTGTCGGTCGCGGGTCCGCCCGCGCTGAACGGCGAACAGAATGCCTATCGCGATGTGATCCCGTTCGCGCGGCGCATCGTGGAGGCGTTCCCGGACCGCGTGCTCTGGGGCACCGACTGGCCGCATCCGAACCTGAAGGGGCACATGCCCGACGACGGTCTTCTGGTCGACTTCATCCCGCACATTGCGGTGACGCAAGAAGCGCAGCGCAAGCTGCTGGTAGACAATCCGATGCGGCTGTACTGGCCGGAGCAATCCTGAGGAGGCAAAGCCATGTCACTCGACAAACCCTATACGGACATTCCCGGTACGACGATCTTCGACGCCGACATGTCGCGCCAGGGCTATCACCTGAACCAGTTCTGCATGTCCTTGATGAAGGCGGAGAACCGCGCGCGCTTCAAGGCGAACGAGCGCGCCTATCTCGATGAATGGCCGATGAGCGAGGAGCAGAAGCAGGCGGTGATGGCGCGCGACCTCAACCGCTGCATCCAGCTCGGCGGCAACATCTATTTCCTTGCCAAGATCGGCGCGACCGACGGCAAGAGTTTTCAGCAGATGGCCGGCAGCATGACCGGTATGACCGAAGATCAATACCGCGACATGATGGTCAAGGGCGGGCGCTCCATCGAAGGCAACCGCACGACCGGGGAGAAGAAGTAATGGCCCGCATCACTTCAAGCGTTTACACCTCGCACGTGCCCGCGGTTGGCGCGGCGCTCGATCTCGGCAAGACGACCGAGGCCTACTGGCAGCCGGTGTTCAAGGGCTACGACTTCTCCAAGCAATGGGAGAAGGAGCAGAAGCCCGACGTGATCTTCCTCGTCTTCAACGATCACGCCACCGCCTTCAGCCTCGATTTCATCCCGACCTTCGCGATCGGCACGGCGGCCGAATTCCAGCCGGCCGACGAGGGCTGGGGACCGCGTCCTGTGCCGAAGGTGGTCGGTCATCCCAAGCTCGCTGCGCACATCGCGCAGTCGGTTATCCAGGACGATTTCGACCTCACCATCGTCAACAAGATGGACGTCGACCACGGTCTTACCGTGCCGCTGAGCCTGATGTTCGGCCAGCCGCAGGCCTGGCCGTGCCCGATCATCCCGTTCGCCGTCAATGTCGTGCAGTACCCGCCGCCGTCGGGGCGGCGCTGCTTCATGCTGGGGCAGGCGATCCGCAAGGCGATCGAATCCTTTGACGAGCCGCTCAACGTGCAGGTCTGGGGCACCGGTGGCATGAGCCATCAGCTGCAGGGCCCGCGCGCTGGTCTCATTAACAAGGAATGGGACACCACGTTCCTCGACAGGTTGATCGACGATCCGGAGGGCCTGTCCAGGGTGCCGCATCTCGAATATGTGCGCGAAGCCGGCAGCGAGGGCATCGAGCTCGTGATGTGGCTGATCGCGCGCGGCGCGATGAGTGATCTGCGGGGCGGCAAGAAGCCGACGGTGCGGCACAGGTTCTACCATGTGCCCGCGAGCAACACCGCTGTCGGCCATCTGATCCTGGAGAACAACTGATATGGCCAAGACGGTCAAGGTCGCGCTCGCCGGTGCGGGCGCGTTCGGCATCAAGCATCTCGACGGCATCAAGAACATCGACGGCGTCGAGGTGGTCTCGCTGGTCGGCCGCCGGCTGGAGCCGACCAAAGAGGTCGCAGACAAGTACGGCATCAAGCACGTCTCGACCCAGCTTGCCGACAGTCTGGCGCTGAAGGAGGTCGATGCCGTCATCCTCTGCACGCCGACACAAATGCATGCGAGCCAGGCAATCGACTGCATGGAGGCCGGCAAGCATGTCCAGGTCGAGATTCCACTGGCGGATTCGCTTGCCGATGCGCAGGCCGTGGTCGATCTGCAGAAGAAGTCAGGCCTGATCGCGATGTGCGGCCACACCCGCCGCTTCAACCCGAGCCACCAATGGGTGCGCAAGAAGATCGTCGCCGGTGAATTCAACATCCAGCAGATGGACGTGCAGACCTTCTTCTTCCGCCGCACCAACATGAACGCGCTCGGCCAGCCGCGCAGCTGGACCGACCATCTGCTCTGGCACCATGCCGCGCACACCGTCGATCTCTTCGCCTACCAGGCACGCTCGCCGATCGTGAAGGCCAATGCGGTGCAGGGGCCGATCCACCCGGCGCTCGGCATCGCCATGGACATGTCGATCCAGCTGAAGGCGCAGAACGGCGCGATCTGCACGCTCAGTCTGTCCTTCAACAATGACGGGCCGCTCGGCACCTTCTTCCGCTACATCGGCGATACCGGCACCTACATCGCGCGCTATGACGATCTGGTGAACGGCAAGGAAGAGAAGATCGACGTCTCCAAGGTCGATGTGTCCATGAACGGCATCGAACTGCAGGATCGCGAGTTCTTCGCCGCGATCCGCGAAGGCCGCGAGCCGAATGCCAGCGTCGCGCAGGTGCTGCCCTGCTACCAGGTGCTGCACGATCTCGATCGGCAGCTCGCGGCGGGATAACCAAGCGCCGTCATGGCCGGGCTTGACCCGGCCATCCACGTGGTTCTTGGTTGCGGTGACGAAGACGTGGATGCCCGGGCCAAGCCCGGGCATGACGATTTTTTGACAATCTCGGCTTCACAGCTTCGGCCCAAACCAATGGCCCGCGCCTGGCGTTCGGTGTAATCTCCACTACGTATAGTAGTGGAGTGATTTTCATGAGGATGCTGTCTTTGACTGTCGGCCTCGTGGCCGCATTCGCTGCAACCGGCGCTTCGGCGCAATCGGTCGATCTGTCCGGCAGGTACAATTGTATTGCGATGTGCCGCGGCGAAGGTCAGCCTTACATCACCCAGAATGGGCCGACGCTGAACGTGGTGACGGAGGCCGGCATTTCGTCGCGGGCCTGGGCGGATTGGTACAATCCGGCGTCGCGGATCTGGGTCGAGGCTTTGCTCCAGAGCGCGGTCTATACGCCCGACGGCCTGGTGCTCCAGTTCGATAACGGCACGGTTTGGCGGCGTGACATCCCGCCACCGCCACCGGTCGTTCGCCGTCGCCGATAGGCGCGGCAGCGCTCAGCCGATCCGCACCACCATCTTGCCGAGCGCAGCGCGCGTCTGCATGGTCCTGAAGGCCTCGCGGAAATCCGCGAAGTCAAAGACCTGGCCGACGACGGGCGCGAGCTTCTTATCGCTGAGCCAGCTCAGGAGCTGCGCGGTGACGCGCCGCTCATCCTCGGGCTCGCGGCGGGGGATCTGCGCGATGTCGACGCCCGTGAGCACGCCGCCCTTGAGCAGCGGCAGGTTGAAGGGCAGGGCGGGGATCTTTCC
>DATEJC010000364.1:0-10410 GCA_035278345.1 Bradyrhizobium sp.
CATTGCCACCCTGGGCGCTGCCTCGACGCAGCTGCGTACGCAGGCTTCCGCCCTCGGTTCGAACCTGTCGATCGTGCAGATCCGTCAGGACTTCTCCAAGAACCTGATCAACGTGCTGCAGACCGGCTCGTCGAACCTGACCCTGGCCGACACCAACGAGGAAGCGGCGAACAGCCAGGCGCTGTCGACCCGCCAGTCGATCGCGGTGTCCGCACTCGCGCTCGCCAACCAGTCGCAGCAGAGCGTGCTGCAGCTGCTCCGCTAAGCGGCGTAGTCATCGATACAAACGAACGGCGGGGGAAACTCCGCCGTTTTCGTTTTCAGCCGAGCGTTGAAATCGAACGCCCATGGCCGGGCAGGGCATGCCGCTTTTTTGCGATTCTGCCCAGTTCCGTCACAATTGGTAACTCTCGCTAACCATATTTAAAGAGCCTACCTGTATGAAAGTTGGGCAGTTTTTCGAATCATGCGGTCGATAGCGCGCCGCTCCCACCGAGGTACTGAATGTCCAACGCTGCCCAAGCCTACGCTCGTACGTCCCACACAACCGCTTCCCCCCGTGAGATCGAAGCGCAGGCGCTGCTCAAGGCTGCACGGCAGCTCCAGGAAGTTCAGACCAACTGGAAGGGCCCCGGCAAGGACATGGAGAACGCGCTGTTGTTCAATCGCCGCCTGTGGTCGATCTTCATGAGCGCTGCGCAGGCCGAGGAGAATCAGCAGCCGCTCGAGGTGCGCCAGAACATCGCCAATATCGGCGTATTCGTCATGAAGCAGACCGTCGACATGCAGCTCAATCCGGATCCGGCCAAGCTGAAATCGCTGATCGACATCAACTGCAACCTCGCCGCCGGCCTGTCCGGTCGCGGCTGAGCGGCATCACCTTGCGGAGCAGCCGCGATGGCTGACCTGATGAGCATCCTGGCGTCGAGCTACAAGAGCGCCGGGCTCACCGTGCCATCGAAGACGCCCTATGTAGCGGTCGATCCTGCCCTCTATGAGGGCAGCTGGACCGGCAAATATCCTGACAACAAGACCTTCACGATCAAGGTGTCGCAGGTCGAGGGATTCCGCGCCAAGGTGCAGTACACTTCCGGCAGCACCACCAAATATCAGGACGTGCTGATCAAGGACAACGCGTTCCGGATCGGCGACACCAAGTTCTTCCTGCAGCCCAACGGCAAGGCGCTGATCAGGAACGTCGTCACCGATCCCGCCACCGGATCGACCTATCTCGATCAGGCGCAGGCGACGCGCAGCAAATAGCGCTCCCGAAAGCGGGAGCCGGCTTTTCGGAAAAGATTACGCGCGATAACGTCTTCAGGCGCGACGATCGGTGGCGCGCATCCGGTTGGGACCGGACTTGGTCAGGTCGAGCGTGTTGAAGTAGGCGCGGCGGCGCAGCACGGCTTCCTCGGGAAACTGCTTCACCACCTGGCTCGTGCGGTTGTCGACCACCTGATAGACGATCGAGTCGGCTTCGCGATCGATTATTACCTGATTGGACAACGAGCGTGTCACCACGTTCGAATTGTAGCGCACGGGAGGGCCTGCGTCGGTCGCCGTGACGGTCTGGCTCGGCGGCAGTTCGGTCGCGACGGCTTGCTCAGCCGCTTCACTGATCGGCTGAACGATTGGCGTTGCAACCGGCGCCCCTACCGGCTTGATGCTGAAATCCGTACTCATGGCTCCCTCCTGGTGCGCCTAGAGTCAAATCCCAACCCTTCCCGGGGGGCAACTATGCCGGACGTCTCTCAACACGCCGTTAGAAAACGCGATGAATCCCGCGCTGATGCAGCTGCGGGAATTTGTTTTAAATTGTGCGGATCGAAATGCGTGTTTCTATTGGGGCATGATCTTGTGGGAAAACCGCTACACGCCTTTCCGGATCATGCCCTACAGCGAACGGCTGACCGCGAGCGGCCTGACCTGACGCGGCGACGGCGTGGCGCGCTGGCCCGCGGCGGTATAGGCGTTGGGCATGTTGCGGCGCTGAACCTCGGTATTGACGCCGCGCACGATGCCTTCCGACACCGCATGCGCGGTGGCGAGCACGGTGAGATTGATCTGCAGCATGGCGCGGAAGGTTTCGTGATGGCGCTTCAATGACGCGAGCAGGTCGGGCGCGACCTGCGCGAGGTGCTTTTGCGCGACCCGCAGCGTCTCGACCGCGGTGACATAGCGGCCGGTCAGCGCGGTCTTCTGTCCTTCGAGCAAAATCGCCTCGCGTACCTTGCCGGCGCGCACCAGCTCGGTCTCCTGCTCGACGACGGCGAGCAGCCTGCTCATCACGTCCATCATCTCTTCGGCGAGCTTGCGCGCATCTTGCGGCGTCGTGATCGGAGGCCGGGGGGCGGGCGCTTGCCGGGCCTGCGGATTCTGGTTCATGTCGTATCCCCCGAAAGATCAGCCGCGCTTCGCCTGCTGCAGGATCAGCGTGCGGAACACGTCGTTGGAAATGCCGACGCCGCCGGCCTTGGCGAAAGACTTCGAATATTCATCCGTCAGCATCGAGCGCCACACGCCGGTGCCGGGCGTATCGCCGAACGGACCTTCGCCCTTGATGCCGCTGGTCATCTGCGAGAACATCGAGTTGAGGAACATCGCCTCGAAATCCTGCGCCTGGCCGCGGATCTTCTTCTGCGTCGCCTCCGGCACCCTGGTCAGGGCTTCGGTGAGCTGCGGATCGGCGCGCTTGACCGAGACGGGATGCGCGTAGGTGGTGATGGAGTTGATGACGCCGCCCTGCATCACATCACCTCGATGTCGGCCTGGATGGCCCCGGCGGCCTTGATCGCCTGCAAGATGCTGATCATATCGCGCGGGCCGATGCCGAGCCCGTTGAGGCCGTCGACCAACTGCTGCAACGACACGCCGTCCTTTACCAGCGCGAGCTTCTTGCCGTCCTCGACGACGCCGACGTCGGTGCGCGGCGTCACGACGGTTCGCCCGCGCGAGAATGGATTGGGCTGGCTGACCTGCCGGCTTTCGGAGATCGTGACCGTTAGATTGCCCTGCGCTACCGCCACCGTGGAGACGCGGACGTCGCGGCCCATCACGATGACGCCCGACCGTTCGTCGATCACGATTCTTGCGGCGAGATCCGGATCGACCTGCAGCTGCTCGATCTCGGTCAGGAAGGCGACAACGTTGCCTTTGAACTCGGCCGGAATGGACAGCTGCACCGTGGAAGGATCGATCGGTTCGGCGGTCTTGACGCCGAGGAAATCGTTTACGGCGGCGGCAATGCGCTTGGCGGTGGTGAAGTCGGCATTGCGCAGCGCCAGCCGCACATTGGGCAGGCGGTTGAGCGCAAACTCGATCTCGCGCTCGATGATGGCGCCGTTGGCGATGCGGCCGACCGTCGGCACGCCACGCACGATTTTTGCCGCTTCGCCCTCGGCCTGGAAGCCGGAGATGGCGACCGAGCCCTGGGCGACCGCATAGACGTTGCCGTCGGCGCCGAGCAGGGGGGTGACGAGCAGGGTGCCGCCCGTCAGGTTCTTGGCATCGCCCAGCGCCGAGACGGTGACGTCCATGCGCGTGCCCTGGGTGCCGAACGCCGGCAGGTTGCCGGTGACCATCACGGCGGCAACGTTGCCGGTACGGATGGTGGCGCCGCGGATGTTGACGCCCATGCGCTCCAGCATCGCCTGCAGCGACTGCTTGGTGAAGGGGATGTTGTTGAGGGTGTCGCCGGTGCCGTTGAGGCCGACCACGAGGCCGTAGCCGATCAGCTGGTTCTGCCGCACGCCCTCGATATTGGCGAGGTCCTTGATCCGCGACGTCGCGCTGGCGGGCAGCACGGACAGTGCCAGCGCGACGAACGCGAACGCGCACGCCGCCCAAAACAGTTTTGCCTTTCGGATGCCGGGCATCCCAACCACTCCCCTGGAATTCGCAAGGACATGCGCGACACTCCCATGGCGCGCCGTCCGCCAGTCACCATGCGAGCCGCGTGCCACGTGCGGCTTCGGATTCAATCGATTGATTTCGTTTGAAATTTTCGGATGAAGCGGCAACTTGGCGTTCACGCCGTTGGGAGCGAAACTGCCGCGTGCGGCAGATTTTGCCGGGCAATTTACGCATCGTTAACCATAACGAGGCGAAGGTGCGCGAAGGCATTCGCAAGGGCAGAGCACGACGCAGATGCGCATTTACGGACCGAACGGCACGACGCTGGGCACGCCGGCCAGCAATGCGCGGCGCACCTCGTCCACCGGCTTCTCGCTTCCCGATGCGGCGGCTGCCCCCGAGACCCGCTCCGCCGCGCCACCGAAGGCTGCTGCCAATATCGACGCGCTGCTTGCGCTGCAGGGCGTGGAGGAGGATCCGGTCGAGCGGCGCAAGCGCTCGGTCGCCCGCGGCCGCGGCGCGCTCGACGTGCTCGACGATCTCAAGATCGGACTGCTGTCGGGCAATCTCCAGGCATCCACCGTGAGCCGGCTGCGCGATGCCGCCGCCAGCCTGAAGTCGTCCTCCGGTGATCCCGGCCTCGATGCGGTGCTGTCCGAGATCGAACTGCGCGTCGAGGTCGAGCTCGCCAAGGCGGGACGGCACTGACGCTTATCCCGGCCTCGTGGTTCGAGACGCGCGGCGTTGCCGCGCTCCTCACCATGAGGGTCTGACATCTCGTTGGGCCTTGGACCTCATCCTGAGGAGCGCGCATTTGCGCGCGTCTCGAAGGATGAAGCCACCGCCCGCTGCATCCCTCACGCCGCCTTCGCATCCTTCTGCGCGTCGTAGCGGCGCTGGGCGGCGAGCACCTCTTTCAGATGCTGCTCTGCCCAGTCGCGCAGGGGATCGACGGCGGCGGCCAGCGTCGTGCCAAGGGGCGTGATCGAATATTCAACCGTCACCGGAACGGTCGGAATGGCGCGGCGGCGGATCAGCCCGTCGCGCTCCAGACTCTTCAACACCTGGCTCAGCATCTTCTGCGAGATACCTTCAATGGCGCGGCGTAACGCATTGAAGCGCATGGGCTCGTCGCGGATGAGAATCAGGATGAGCACCGCCCATTTGTCACCGATGCGATCGAGGATCTGCCGCGTCGGGCAATCGGCCGAATAGGGGTTGGGCTTCATGGCAGTCACTCCGGCGTTATCTGGTGAGGTTAAAGTGCTCTCTTAACAGCTACACTCTTTTCGCTATCTAGTCACCATTGTAAACCAGCCTCATCCCAGTGGAGACATCCCATGAAGATCGCCGTCATCGGCGCCTCCGGTAATGCCGGCTCGCGCATCACTGCCGAACTCGCCCGCCGCGGCCACGCCGTCACCGCCATTGCCCGCAACCCGGAAAGGATCGCCAGGACGGCCAACGTCTTCCCGACCAGGGGCGATGCGTCGGATATGGCGGGGCTCACGCAACTTCTTAAACGTCACGACGCGGCGATCTCCGCCATCCACTTCCTCGCCAGCGATCCAATGAAATTGATCGGCGCGGCAAAGGCCTCCGGCGTCGGCCGCTATCTCGTGGTCGGCGGCGCCGGCAGCCTGGAGGTCGCCTCGGGTGTGCGGCTGGTGACGACCCCGAACTTCCCGGCCCAGTACAAGGCGGAAGCCGAGAAGGGCGGGGCCTTCCTCGACCTGCTGCGGCGGGAGAAGGAGCTGAACTGGACCTTCCTGTCGCCCTCTGCCCTGTTCGTCCCGGGGAATCGGACCGGCAGGTTCCGACTCGGAACCGACCAGCTCCTGACCGGATCCGACGGCAAGAGCTGGATCAGCTTTGAGGACTATGCCGTGGCACTGGCCGACGAAATCGAAAAGCCGGCCCATGTCAGAAAGCGCTTCACGGTCGGCTATTGAGGTCTGCCGGGGACCGAAGCGGCCCTGCCAACCACCCCCGGCCGGAACAGATAAACTTGCCTGTGCAAGGCCTTGGGGGCGGTACGCCTTTGGGTAGACATCATATTGTCTGCGACATGGCGGCGCTATATAAGGCGGCCCGCGGACGGAACCTCGCGCCCGCCAAACGAGATGGGCTGCCCTTGGAAAAGTTGAAAAACTACCGGCCTTCCGAAAAAGAGCCTTTCATGAACGACCGGCAGAAGGAGTACTTCCGCGCCAAGCTGTTGGCGTGGAAGGACGAGATCCTTCGCGAGTCGAAGCTCACCCTGCAGGCGTTGCAGGAGGAGAACGTCAACCACCCTGATCTCGCCGACCGAGCCTCCTCGGAGACCGATCGCGCCATCGAGCTGCGCGCCCGCGACCGCCAGCGCAAGCTGATCTCCAAGATCGACGCGGCGTTGCAGCGGATTGAGGACAACACCTACGGCTATTGCGAGGAGACGGGCGAACCGATCTCGCTGAAGCGCCTCGAGGCCCGCCCGATCGCGACGCTTTCCGTGGAAGCGCAGGAGCGCCACGAGAAGCGCGAGAAGGTGTACCGGGACGAGTAGCTGCTGCGTGATCCTCATCCTGAGGAGCGGCCACTTGGCCGCGTCTCGAAGGATGAAGGCCACCAGCCGGGCCTTATGGTTCGAGACGCGCGTGCCGCGCTCCTCACCATGAGGGGATAAAGGAGCCGCCGATGGACAAGATTCTCGCGGCCGCCAAATTCATCGCAACTGCCCGCCGCAGCCGCGCGAAGCTCGACGCAATGCCGGCGGACATCGCTCCCAAGACCGAAGCCGAAGGCTACAAGGTGCAGCGCGCGCTGCATGACCTGCTGCGCCCGCAGCTAGGCAGCCTCGTCGGCTACAAGATCGGCTGCACCAGCAAGGTGATGCAGGAATATCTTGAGATCCCGCATCCCTGTGGCGGCGGCGTGTTCGAGAAGGGCGTGCATGACAGCGGCGTGAAGCTGGCCGCCTCCGATTTCGTCCGCGTCGGCGTCGAATGCGAAATCGCCGTCAAACTGGCGCGCGACCTGTTGCCGACCGAGCAACCCTTCACGGCGGAATGGATGGGCGAGGCGGTCGAGGCCTATTACCCCGCGATCGAGATCGTCGACGACCGCTACGTGAAATGGGAGACGCTGGGCGCGCCGGCGTTGGTGGCGGACGATTTCTTCGCCGCTGCTTGCGTGCTCGGCAAGCCGGTCGCCCGCGCCGATGTGCCTGATCTGTTGAAGGTCACCGGCCGCGCCATCATCAACGGCAAGGAAGAAGGCCGCGGTACCGGCGCCGACGTGCTCGGTCATCCCCACAACGCGCTCGCCTGGCTCGCCAATCATCTGGCCGCCGAGGGCAGGGGTTTGCATGCCGGCCAGATCGTGCTGACGGGAAGTGTGGTGAAGACCGTGTGGCTCAACGCCGGCGACCACGTGCGCATGGAGCTGGAAGGGCTCGGCGAAGTGGAGGCGACGTTCGCCTGAGCTACGCTCGTTCCGGGCCGGCTCGGAAAGCCGAACCTCAGATGCGCAATTGCGCATCTGAGGTTCGATGCTGCGTATCGTCCCGGAATGATGCGCTCTCGCGTCTGGATCGAGACGACTAGAATCGGGCGCTACCTCACCACCTCCGTGCGATACCGCACCCGCACCGGCGGCGGGCCCATGTCGCGTTGCCAGATCGTGCCGTTGTCGAACTGGATGGTCATGCCGTCGGGCGAATAGACCGCGCCGACGTTCCAGTTGTCGGCCCAGATGCGGCTGTTCGGCGCGAATGTATCCGGCCAGGCGCGCGTGGGCTCGCCGAATTCGTTGACGAGACTGAGGCTCGGCCCGTTCTGCGTGATGACGGCGGGGGTGGCAGCGGGCGCCCGGCATTTTTCGACGCATCGCCAGGCACCGGACAGGTTGGCGGTTTGTGCCGACGCGGCTGACGCCGTGAACATGGCCCCAGCGGCGAGGGCACCCAGGACATAGTGACTTGCTTTCATGCAGATCGCTCCACGAGGAATGACGTTTATGTTCCGGCCCCTCGAACTTGAGGGGCCCTTTCGTTATTCGATTGAACGGTGTTTCGTTCCCGCTGGCGGCAAGGGAACATGCAGGTTCCCTGCGAGATTGCAGAGGATCGCGGCATCAGCGTATTGCCGCATATTTGTTTGCAGGACGACGAGAGAGTGCAGGCGTCGCCACACGTCATTGCGAGGAGCGACAGCGACGAAGCAATGACGGACGACACAACGCCACGGCCTCCGGCAGGGGAGCTACCGGAGGCCGCGTTGGAACACTTCGCCGCGCCTAGGTTCGCTGCGAGGTGTGGGAGCTCGGGAGAGAAACTAGAACGGCAGGATCACGTCGACCACCTGCTGGCCATAGCGCGGTTGTTGCACGTCCATGATCTGGCCGCGGCCGCCATAGGCGATGCGGGCCTGCGCGATCTTCGAGGAATCGATGGTGTTGTCGCTCTGGATGTCTTCCGGCCGTACCACGCCAGCGACGATCAGCTCGCGGATTTCGTAGTTGACGCGGATTTCCTGCTTGCCCTCGACCACGAGGTTGCCGTTCGCCAGTACCTGGGTCACCACGGCGGCGACGTTCGTCGTGAGCGACTCCTGGCGATTGATCGAACCCTTGCCGTCGGCCGACGAGGTCGAGTCGGTCGCCAGCAGGTTGCCGGGCAGGATCTTGTTGGCCTGCGTGATGGTTTTGGCGCCGATGAAGTCGGTGATGTTCGAATTTTCCTTGGCGGTGCGGCTGCGCTGGGTCTCGTTCTTCAGATCGGCCTTGTCGGTGATGTTGACGGTCACCGTCAAGAGATCGCCGACGCGCGCGGCGCGCTGGTCGCGGAAGAAGGCGCGGCTGCCGTTCCGCCACAGCGAGTTGGCGTTGTAGGAGGCGACCTCGGGTTTTGGCATCGGCATCTGCACCGGCTTGTAGCCGGGCTGCGCGGTCGGATTCTCGATCGCGTTCAGCTTTGGCTGCTCGCCGATCTGCGACAGGCGGTCGATGGCGGAGCAGCCGCCGGCGAAGGCCAGAATCGCAAACAAGGCACTGAGCTTGACGATACGGATACCGGGAAAGCGGGACATTTCGTTACTCGGGTTTGGCCGGGGCGCGCGCGCCGGCATTGGCAAGAGAGATGGCAGCGGCGGCAGGCGCCGCGCCGAGCGAGGAGGTGCTGTCGGATACCTTGTCCTGAAGCTTGGCCTGGGCCTCTTCCGGGCGCGGGGCGACCACGATCGCAACGCGGCCGCGGCCGACTACGACGCCGGACACCGTGCGCTTGGATTGCAGGTTCAACACGTTGACCACGTCGCCCTCGGTGCCGGCCTCGAGCGCCTTGCCGAGCACGGTCAGATAGATCCCCGCGGTCTCGTAGATCAGCGTCACGCCCTGGTCGCGCTGCACGAGGTCAGGCTTTGCAACATCGGCGCCCTTCAGCGCCTGGCCGGCGCGGAGCTGGCGGCGCGCCTGCATGCCGACGGCGCGGTCGCGGGTGAGCACGTCGGGCCCGACCTCGGCCTTCGGCCGGCGCTCGGTCATGACGTCGGAGGCTTTCAACACCTCGTTGCGCTCGAGGCTGCGGGCAAGCACCGCGGCTTCCACCGTCTCCACCGCAGTGCCGCTGAAGCGCAGCTTCACGGGCGCAAGACCCGCGTCATTCGCGATCTCGAAGGTGACATCAAAGCGGGTGTTGCGCGGCTCATAGCGCACGGAAATCGGGGTCAGCGCGCCGGAGTTGGCGGCATCGAGGCGGATTTCGCCGGGCGCGCGGTCGAAGCTGACGCTGATGTTGGCGGCGTCGCCAAGGCCGTTGCGGCGCTCCAGCGCGCGGGCGATCGCCTGCTCGATCTCGGGGGGTTCGAAGCTGCGCGCCTGCCGCGTCACCGAAATCTCGCGGATGTCCCTGGTGTCGACGCCGATCACCTGATGTGCACGCAGCGTGTTGATGATTTGGGCGACCGGCAGCGTGCCGGTCGTGCCCGGATCGGGCGCGCGGTAGATCGCGATCTTCGCCGCGGGGCCGGCATTGTCGATGACGTCGCCGATTCGCACGATGTCAGAGCTGACGACGACATTGGCGCGCAGCGCGGGCGCTGCGATGACATCGCTCCTTTGCTGCGCGAGCGCGCTTGTCGCGCAGGCGAGCAGGGCGGCGGCGATCAGGAGAGGGCGGGCGATCATGACCATCATCCTCAGCGGAACATCTGCGAGGTGGCTTGCAGCATCTGGTCGGCGGCGGAGACGACCTTGGCGTTCATCTCGTAGGCGCGCTGGGCTGCGATCAGGTCGGAAATTTCGGTGACGACCTCGACGTTGGACTGCTCGAGGTTGGACTGCAGCATGTCGCCGAAGCCGTCGGTGTTGGCGATGCCGTCCTGTGGCGCGCCGGAGGCCGGGGTCTCCTGGAAAAGGTTGTCGCCGATTGGCTTTAGGCCTGCCTTGTTGATGAAGCGGGTGAGGCCGATCTGGCCGGCGATGGTCGGCGTGGTCGATCCCGGCAACGTCACCGACACCTGGCCCTGCGCGTTGATCGCGAGGCCCGACGAATTCTGCGGAAGGGTGATGGTCGGCTGCACC
>DATEJC010000365.1:0-2579 GCA_035278345.1 Bradyrhizobium sp.
GCTTCATCGAGCCCTTCAATCACCGAGCCCTTGCCGTAATCGCCGGGATAGCCTTTGGTCGCCATGATCACGGTGAGCGCGGCGTCGTCATACCAGCGCAGGCTGAAGTTCTTCAACTGCCCGTCGGCAGACGCGAGCAGCGCCGGCACGATGTCGCTCATCATGCGCAGCATCAGCACCTGGCACTCGGGATCGCCGAATCGCGCGTTGTATTCGACGAGCTTGGGGCCGTCCTTCGTGATCATCACGCCGGCATAGAGCACGCCCTTGTAGGGGCAGCCCATCTCCCGCAGCGCGCGCAGCGTCGGCTTGATCATCTCATCCATCACGCGCGTGCACATCGCGTCCGTCATGACCGGCGCCGGCGAGTACGCGCCCATGCCACCGGTGTTCGGCCCCTTGTCGCCGTCGAAGGCGCGCTTGTGATCCTGGGCGGTCGCCAGCGGCAGCACGTGCTCGCCATCGCATAGTGCGAAGAACGAGGCTTCCTCGCCTTCCATGAATTCCTCGATCACGACCTCGGCGCCGGAAGCGCCAAAGCCGCCGCCGAACATCATGTCGACCGCGGCCAACGCCTCCGCTTCCGTCATCGCCACCACGACACCCTTGCCGGCCGCGAGGCCGTCGGCCTTGACCACGATCGGCGCACCCTGCTTGCGGATGTAGGCGCGCGCGGCTTCCGCATTGGAAAAATGTTCATAAGCCGCGGTCGGGATGTTGTTGGCGCGGCACAGCGCCTTGGTGAAATTCTTGGAGCTTTCTAGCCGGCCTGCAGCCTTGGTCGCACCGAATGCCTTGAAGCCGGCGGCGTTGAGATCGTCGACGATTCCTGCAGCGATGGCCGCGTCGGGGCCGACCACGACGAAATCCACCGCGTTTTTCTTGCAGAACGCAACGACCGCCGGATGGTCGGTTATGTCGAGCGGCGCGCATTCAGCGTCCTTGGCGATCCCCGCATTGCCCGGTGCGCACCACAGCTTTGTCACCAGCGGGGACGCGGCGATTTTCCACGCCAAAGCGTGCTCGCGGCCGCCGGAACCGATAACGAGTATCTTCATGGAATGCGCCGGATCACGGGGGTTTTCGACGGCCCCCGGTTCGCATGAGTCCGGCTCGTTCCGCAAGGGGGATCGGCTATTTGTCACCTCCTGAAGCGGCGATGATCTCCTGCAGGCTCGCGACATGCCGGGCAAAAGCAGCACGCCCGGCGGCGGTGGCGGTGACCGTGGTCTGCGGCTTCTTGCCGACAAAGGCCTTGTCCACCGTGACATAGCCGGCCTTGGCCAGCGTCTCGATATGGGCGCCGAGATTGCCATCGGTGGCGCCGGTCAGCTTCTTCAGCCGCGCAAATTCCAGCCCGACCGGGCCCGGCAACGCATTGAGCGCTGCCATGATCTTGAGCCGCAGCGGCTGATGGATGATATCGTCGAGCTCGGCCATGACTTCAGATCCGGCGCATCCAGAGGCCGCCGACAACAAGCCCGCCGCCATGCGCCACCGCCATCCACAACAGGAAGGCGCTGCCTGCATAGTAGTAGGCGATCAGCGTCAACGCGGTGGTGCAGAATGCGATCACGATGAAGGCGTAGCCGAACCAGACGCCGGCAATCGCGTAAAACAGCATGCCGTAGAGGGCGAAGAACACGGTCATCTGGCGCGGACTGAAATGACCGAGCCATATCGCGCAATAGGCGCCGAACGCGGCGATCAGCACGAAGGTGATCAACGAGCGGATCGGAAAGTTGCCGACGCCGGAGCGGATATTGATGAGGAAGCCCATGGCGGTGCTGACGGCAAGGCCGAGCAGGTTGCTGACAGTCCAGATCGCGTAGCCCTGACGCGGCCACAGATAGTTGGCGATGTAGGTCACAAACAACAATGCGCCCCACATCACGACGATGAGGCTTGCAATCTGGTAGATCCGCGACTGGCGGACGCGCCGGACGACGTCGTCGATGTCGCTGAGCGCCGCGCTGGCCTGCTTGCTGTCGATCATGTTGCCCTCCTCAGCTTCCCGCCGCGCCGCTTGTGGCGACGTCATCGGCAATCGCCGCGGTCGCCTTCGGCGCGCTCACGATGGCCATGTGGTTGACGCCGTCGATCAGCTTGACGTCGACCGAGGGCGCCACCGCCTGGACGGTTTCGGAATATTTGCCTGCGATCATCAACTCATCGTCGGCGCCGGAGAAGATAGTGACCGGCCGTGTCGCAGCGGCAAGGTCCGTGCGGTAGCCGCGCGTCGTGAAGTTGCGCATCAGGCGGAACGAATAGCCCGTCGCCAGGTACTTCTCGGAATTCGCCGGCACGGCGAAGGCCAGCACCGGCAGCGCCGCGCAGCAGTCGACCCCGAGCCTGCCCAGCACTGACAGCGCGATGATGCGGGGCACGTCGGCATGGACCCAGCCGCCGGCGTTCGGGCGGGTTGTCGGCGCGTCATGGCCGAGATGGGGCGCGAGCAGCACGGTGCGGGCGAACAGGTTCTGCATCGGCGAGCCCGCGATGCGCAGCGCAAAGGCGCCGCCGCTGGAGTGGCCGAGCAGCGTCAGCGGCTCGGTGGGCGCGGCCTTGCGGACCAGCGC
>DATEJC010000366.1:0-13636 GCA_035278345.1 Bradyrhizobium sp.
TGTCGATCATCATCACCGCCGCCGCGACGCTGCACGCCTCCGGCAAGACCGACATCGAGAGTTCGGCGCAGGCCGCCGAGGCGCTGCGCCCGATCGCCGGCCCGCTCGCGGAATGGATCTTTGCGCTCGGCATCGTCGGCACGGGTCTGCTCGCGATCCCCGTGCTGGCGGGCGCGGCCGCCTACGCCGTCGGCGAAAGCCGGCGCTGGCCGGTGGGGCTGGCGCGCCGGCCCAAGGAAGCGGCCGCGTTCTATGCGGTGCTCGCGCTGTCGGGGGGTTTTGGCATCGCGCTCAATTTCACGTCGATCAATCCGATCTCGGCGCTGTACTGGAGCGCGGTCATCAACGGCGTGCTCGCCGTGCCCGTGATGGTGCTGCTGATGTTGATGGCGCGCCACAAGGGCGTGATGGGCAGCTTCGTGATCGGCGGCCCGCTCTACTGGCTCGGCTGGCTGTCCACCGCCGCAATGGCGGCGAGTGTGGTGGCGATGGGCGTGGGGTGGTTCGTATAAGTGTCGCCAGGTTCTCTATCCTCATCCTGAGGAGGCGCGTAGCGCCGTCTCGAAGGATGGCTGTGAGCGAGACTTTGGCCTCATGGCTCGAGACGCCTGCTTCGCAGGCTCCTCACCATGAGGGTCTGGCTCAATCCTTCCGGAACACGATCGACGCCATCCAGCCCGTCAACAGCGCCATCACGACAGTGGCAAGCCCATAGGCAAAACCGTTCTGCCGCGAGGTAGTGGCGACGAACTGCTCGAAGCCGACCTTGACGATCTCGAATGCGGTTTCGGTACGCGTCACCAATTGACCGTCGGCGAACAGCTTGATGTCGACATTATAGGTGCCGATCGGCACTTCGGCGGGCAGCGGGATTCCCGTGCGGAACAGCGTGGGGGTGAGGAACGTCACCGCCGAACTCGACTCCCGATAGAGCCCATGCTGCGAACGCAGCCGCACGAAGGCGCTGCGGAAAGGATCTGACGGCACGACATCAGCATAATCGGTGCCGACGCGCTGGGTCAGCACGACATTGTTCATGCCAAGCTGCTGGCGCCGCTGCACCTCGGGCGAGGCGATGGAATCGATCGGGCGGTTGGAAAAGATGGCGAGATACGCCGGCACCTGCAGGAACTGGCGCGAGTCGGTGTTGATCCAGATGCCGAAGCGGCGCTCCTTGCGCCGCGTCACCATGTCGGCGCGCGGGCCGCTTATGGTGACGACGAGGTCGTAAGCGCGGTTCGCCGGCGTGCTCGCCTCCCTCTCCACCGAGCCGAACAGCACCAGCTCCTCGCCGGAATAATTCGGCGTGACGGTGACGCGGTGGTTGGACACCGACACGATCAATCGTTCGGCGCGCGCCGGCAGCGCGGCCAGCAGAGCCGTCAACGCCAATGCCGACATCGCAAGCCCGCGCGCCCTCATGAGGCGCCTCCGGTGGCCGTGGTCTCGCGCACGGTGAACAGCTCGGTCGGCTTGATGCCGAGCTCGAAGGCGAAGCGGACCCCGACCGCGAGCACGATCAGGCCGAGCAGCAGGCGCAGATGCTCGCCGCGGATTTTCTGCCCCGCACGCGCGCCGAACTGCGCCCCGGTGACGCCGCCGACCATCAGGATCAGGGCCAGCACGGCGTCGACAAGATGATTGGTCATCGCATGCAGCATGGTGGCAAACAGCATGGTGACCAGCGTCAGCACCATCGAGGTGCCGATCACAGTCGAGGTCGGCACGCGCAGCAGATAGATCATCAGCGGCACCAGGATGAAGCCGCCGCCGATGCCCATGATGGCGCCGAGGAAGCCGATCAACAGGCCGATCGCGACCACGGGGATGACCGACAGGTAGATCTTGGAGCGCTTGAATCGCATCTTCATCGGCAGGCCGTGGATCCAGCCATGGCTGCCGGAGCGGCGCATCGGCACCGATTTTCCGCCGCGGGCGCGCAGCATCGCGCGCAGGCCTTCCCAGAACATCAGCCCGCCCACAGTGGTCAGCAGGATGACGTAGGAGAGCGCGATCAGGAGGTCGAGCTGGCCGAGGGAGCGCAGCCAGGTGAAGGTCGTCACCCCGAGCACCGTGCCGACACTGCCGCCGGTCAGCAGCACTGCGGCCAGCGTCGGGTCGATCGAGCGCCGCCGCCAGTAGGAGATCGCGCCCGACATTGAGGAGGCGGCGATGTGGCTCGACACCGAGGCGACCGCGACCGCCGGCGAAATGCCGACGAAGATCAGTAGCGGCGTCATCAGGAAGCCGCCGCCGATGCCGAACATGCCGGACACGAAGCCGACCGCCGCGCCCATCGCCAGGATCAGGAAGACATTAACGGGAATGTCGGCGATGGGGAGGAAGAGCTGCACGCGCGGTCGCTTCTTATTGGGGCCGAGAGGCGGCTGAAGGCCGCCCGCGACGAGGTTGTCGGTCGAGCATCTGGCGGCAGGAAAATCCGAGATAACGCACGCGGGGAGCGAGCACGGACCGGTTGCCGTGTCCCTGCATAACCGAATTCGGGCGCCGACGGGACTAAAGAATCCGTGGATTGGCAACAATTTGCCTGACGTCTGCCGCGGGGGCGGGGGGTTAGCGATTTGCCGTGGGGCGAAAAGTCTGATCTAGCCGCGCGGCCCGCGGGCCTGCGCGGTGACGAGGTTCATGGCGGCGGCATCCCGCGCATCCAGCCAGCGGATGTCCGAGGTCCGCGACATTTCCTCGACCAGCGAGGCCGAGATTCCCATTCGCTTCAGATAGCTCAGCACCAGGCCTGTAACCCGCTGGGTGTCCGCGACCGGATCGCCGCTGCCGCCTCCGTGGCTCGTGAAGCGATGCACCCCGAGCCGCGAGCCGGCGATGTCATAGCGCACCGTGCCTCCGGCATAGACGAATACGCAGGCGCTGGCGCAGGAGCCGGGCCTGATCTGGCCCGCCACATCTGATGTGCCGACGGCGGTCACAAGCCCGTGGGCGCGGATGAATTCACCCATGATCACGGACTGGCTGAGGTCGCCGCCCGGCGAGGAGAGCAGAACGAGATCGCCGGGTTTGAGCCTGGCCTCCTCGACGCGCTCGCGGAACCAGCTCGCGGCGGCTGGCCCGATCCGGCCGCGCACCGCCAGCGCGGTGCGGCGGCGGCCGTCGAGATCGACATTGTCGATCAGCGACGAAGACATGCTCGGCGTCGAATAGAGGTCCTTCCAGTAGTCCCAGGCATCCGGCCGCGACAGGTCACGATAGGCCTGAATCAGGACGCCGGAAGAGAGCAACGCGAAGATGACGACGGACATCATGTGCCGGCGGAAAAAGCCGAGGGCGCCGCTGCCGTAAGACGGGTCTTCCTCCTCGAAGGCGTGGGTCGGCTGGGGCGCTGGCTTGTCCCAAGGCCGCTGCCCGGACCGTGCCGGCGGCACCGGCAGGCCGCTGCCTCGTCGCTCACGCTCGTCCACGAAGACCTCTCGGCGGTTGCTGCCGGCGAGAAGGCCGGCCCCGCTCTATGTAGGGAGTTTTGCCGGGAAGGTTCAGCCCTGCGACATCATTGGCGTCGCAGGCTGACGTTAATTTAATGCGAGGCGGTGACCGGCGTGGCGCGCCTGGCGGGCTTGGCCGCCGGCTTGGCGGCCTGGGTCGCGGCGTTGTCCCAGCCGCCGGCCGGGGCCGTTACGTTGATCGCGTCGTCGGGCTGCGGCTCGGCGGTGAAGGTCTGGATCGCGAGCTTGGCTGCGGCCAGCGACTGCGGGTCGAGGCGCTTGGCGATGTCGTCGCGCTTGCGGCCGGAGTCGGCATCGCCCTGGGCAGCCGCGAGGCTGAACCATTTGAAGGATTCGGCGAGGTTCTGGTCGACGCCGATGCCGCGGGCATACAGGATGCCGAGATTGTATTGGCTGTCGGCGACGCCGCGATCGGCCGCTTTGCGGAACCACTGTGCCGCAGCCTTGTAGTTGGCGCCATTGCCGCCGCCATCGGCGTCGAGCACGGCGAGGTTATGCATCGCCTTGGCATTGCCGCGCTCGGCGGCCTGCATGTAGTAGCGCCGCGCGATGTCGACGTCCTTCTTCACCGAAAGGCCCTTCTCGTAGAAGGTGCCGAGCCGGAAGATCGCGGGTACCACGCCGGCATTGGCCGCGCGGTCGTACCATTTGGCGGCTTCATCGAGATTGGCCTGCACGCCTTTGCCTTCTGCGAAGCGCACGCCGATCTCATAGGCCGCGGACGCATCGCCCTTCAGCGCAGCGCTACGCAGCACGGGTCCACCAATTCCATCCGGCAGCTGCTCGCTCGGCGGCACCTGCACCTGGCCGAGACGGCCGCCCTTCGGCGGCAGCGCGGGAACCGGGGCCGGCGGGATCGAGCCGGTGATCTCGTTGTTGCCGATCGGCGCGACTGACGGCGAGGAGGCGCCTTGCGTGATCGTGATCTGCGAGCCGTCCAGCATGTTCGGCGCGGAGGAATTGTTCGATTGCCGGCCGAGCGGCGTCGGCGAGGTCATCGAGGGTGCGACGGCGGGAGCTGCAGCGGGCGGAGCGGCGGGTGCGGCCGCCTTGTCCGCGGGCGAGAGCGCAGCGGGCTCTTCCAGCGCCGGCATTGGCGGCGCTGAGCCGGTGTCGAGCAGGTTCATCGCCATCTTGAAGGTGCCAAGCACGATCACCACCACGCTCGCGCCGACCAGCAGCGAGCGGATTTTCGAGGTGATGGTCGAGCCTTCGGTGCCCGGCGTGCCGGGAGCGGCCTTGGCTTTGTCCTTGGCCTTCTCTTTGGTCTTCTCGCTGGATACGGCCTTGGCAGTGGCTTTCGCGGTGCGCTTGTCGTTCTGCGCATTGGCGGCGGCAGCCTGCGCGGCGCGGCGCGCGGCGGCGATAAAGCTCGACGTGCTCACCGGCTCCTTCGGTCCGGCGGCGGGGATTTCGCTGAGCGCGCTTTCGGAAGCGGCGATGCGCTCCGACGGCGAGGACGTCCGGGGGCTCGGGCGGGTGCCGGGCTCCAGCGGATGATCCGGCGGCAGATCGGGCTCGATCGCGGTGCGCGGGGCCGCATGCGGCACCAGGATTTCACTGATTGCGCGCGGCGTCGCCGGCACCGGCGGCGGGCCCGGCATCTCGTCAGCGCCGACAGCGCCGAATTCGCGCGGCGCGGCGACGAAATGCTCCTGCGGCGCAGGCGCGGTGTACTGCGCTTGCGCGGCGGCGGGATTGGGCAATTCCGGCCGCGACAGCGACATCGGCGGCATGCTCATCCGCGGCGCTTCGGGCTCGGGTACGACGAAGACGGGCGCGGGCGGAGCGGGCGGCGGCTCCGGAGCCGGGGCAACAGGCGCGGCGCGCACGTTGCGCAGGTCGCCCTCGATCATCGCCAGGCGATCGACGATATGGCCGAGCGTGGAATGCACGGTCTCCAGCGCATCCTGGGTGCGGCGATCGGTTTCCGACTGGCTGAAGCGGATGTCGGACAGCTCGCGCTTGACCGCGTCGATCAGGCCGGGATCCATCTGCGGGGGCGGCGCAAAGGACGGCCGGCTGGCATTGTCGGCAATGCTGGCGAGATTGGCGTGCTGGGTTTCCAGGTGGCGAAGGATGTCCTGCAGCGCGTCTTCGACCCGGCCGAGATTGCTGCTGCCGCCGCGCTCCTCGGTGGCGGCCTCGACGCGTTCCAGCAGATAGGACACGCGCTGCTCGAGATGGGCAAACGCCGACGCATTGTCGTTGCCGACCGGCATGCGGTCGATGCGCTCGGACAGCGAGCGGATCGCGCTTTCGAGATATTCGTTGTTGCTGCTGCTCTCGACCGGGCGCTGCTGCTCGCGGCCTTCGATGGTCGAGGTCAGCGCGGCGATGCGCTGATCGAGCAGGGCCAGCGCATCGCTGTGGCCGGAGGAATGGGCGAGCTGGTCGACCCTGGCCGACAGCATCTGCACGTCGTCGGAGAGCCGCGCCAGCGCGTCGGTGGAAGCGACGTTGGAGGCGATCGAGCGCAGCGCCGCGATCGCGCCCTCGAGCTGATTCACGGTCGACGGGTCGTCATTGGCGCGCAGGATCAGGTCGAGCTTGGCATGCAGGTTGCGGATCGCCTCGTCATAGCCCGCGAGCTGCTCGGCGGGTTTCAGCGAGAACAGCACCTCGCGGATTTCGGCAAGCGCGCCTTCAATGCTGGCCAGCGCCTGGCTGTCGATGCCGCTCTGGCGGGTGTCGTCGATCCGGTGCGACAGCGAGCGGATTTCGTTCTCGATCGTTTCGATCGCGCGCCGCGGCATCGCTTCGGTGATGGCGTGGCGGATTTCGGCGAGCTCGCTGCGGAAGGCCGCAATCGACTGCTCGACATTGTCCGGCCGCTGCAGCGCCTCGATCTGGCTCGTGATCTTGAGCAGATGCCGTTCCAGCGACGAGAAATCCGGACCAGGCGTCGGCGCCATCTGCGGGGCAGGGGCCATCGGCTGCGGCGCAAACGACGGCTGCGGCGCGAATTGCTGCTGCGGAGCGAAGTGCTGCTGTGCGGCGAATTGCGGCTGCGGCGTGTACGGCGCCATCGGCGGAGCGTGGCGCTGCGGCATCTGCCGCGGCTCGTCGAGCTCGTTCTGGCGCGCGGTGATCTCCGCAATCGCGGAATCGAAGGACGAGGGGCTCAGCGGCGGCGAATTGCGGTAGACTTGGCTCGCGGCGCGCTCGACCATCTCGGCCTGGCGCTGCTGGTCCTGCGCGTGCGCCTGGCGGGCGGGGTGCGGATTGGTGATCTGCGACAGCCGCGCATCGAGGCGCGAGATCGCGTCGTTGAGCTGCCGCGCAACCGGCTCGCCGCGGGGGGCATGGCCATTGCCGTTGCCATTGTTGCGGGGCGCCTCGGTGCGGGGCTTTGAAATCTGGTCGATCTGGCGGGTGATCGAGTCGAGGCGCTGGTGGATGTCGTCGACGGCGCGGTGCTGCTGGCTGTAGGCCGGCTGCTGCTGCCGCGGTTCGTAACCGTTCCCGTTGCGGAAATCCGGGGAAGCATCGCCGATATTGGCATTGAGCCAGTCGTTGAGCGACATGCCGGCGCGGCGCGCAGCCGCCTCGGCCCTGTCGCGCACGGATGGATCGATTCCGTCGACACTCCACGATACGCGCGAATTCATGATCTCGTCCGGTTCCGACTCCGGCGCCATACTTGCGCCACAGCTTCCCCGCGCGTCCCAGACACGAGACAATCGAATTCGACGCGGGTCGTCTGCCTCAGAGACCGACTTTTTCCCCGTAGGGTAAATATCGGGTTAAGGAATGCGGCGCGCGGCCGTAAAGTTTAAGGAACTGCCCGATTTAGCTGCGGAAACCCGATTCCGGGATGCCTCAACCTTTACTCTGGTGCGGGGCTTCGCCGACCGCCGTAACGATCGAAGCGGCCGTGCCGCTCGACAGCACTTCAAGCGCCTCCTCGCACCATTCCACCACCGCCCGCTCGTGGCGGACGCCGAGGCGAAGGTTGAGCAGCTTGCCGAGATCGGCATGCGCGGCGGTGCCGTCGGGAAAACGCTTGGCGAGGATCCGCTCGTAGCGCGCCTGCCGGTCGCGGTGGTGCTCCAGGCGGGCCATGATGTCGGCACGCAGCGAATCCATGTCGACCGCTTCCAGCGCGAACATCCGCACCAGGAGGTCGTCCTTGATCGAGGCCGGCCGGCTCGGCCGCGCCGCCCAATGCCGCAGGGCAGCCCGGCCTTCCGAGGTCAGGGTGTAGACCAGCTTGTTGGGCTTGCCGGTCTGCACCACCTCGCGCGCCTGGACATGGCCGCGGTCGCGCAGTTTGGAAAGCTCCCGGTAGATCTGCTGGTGGTCGGCCTTCCAGAAAAAGCCGATAGAGGTGTCAAAGGTCTTGGCGAGCTCATAGCCCGTCATCGGCCGTTCGGTCAGGCACGCAAGGATCGCGTCACCCAGCGCCACGCGCGGACCCTCCATTTTGGGGCAAAGCTGCATCTGTTCCTTGACACCTTATGCATAAAGGTGCATATGCGTCAATGTGCATAAGGGCAGAGCGGGTGCGCTGGATGGCCCCGTTGCTCGATATGGCGCGGCAGGAAGCCGGCGCCAGTGCAAAGTGCGGCTTCACGACAGAGGAGACGTCCGATGAGCTTGCCCGGCCTCGACCGCTGGTACCGTTTCATCAAGTCGCATGACCTCGCGGAGCTGAAAGCCATGCTCCACCCCGACGTGGTGTTCGAAAGCCCCGTCGTCCACACCCCGCAGCGCGGCGCCGACATCACCTTCAAATACCTCGCAAGCGCCATCAAGGTGCTCAACGGCGACAGCTTCAGATATCTCGGCGAATGGCGCGGCGATAAAGGCGCCGTGCTGGAATTCGCCACCGAGATCGACGGCATCACCATCAACGGTGTCGACATCATCAAATTCGCCGAGGATGACCGCATCATTCACTTCAAGGTGATGGTGCGCCCGCTCAAGGCAATGAATCTGCTGCACAGACTGATGGGTGAGCAATTGGCGATGCAGTGAGGCGATTAGCCCCGCAAGATCGATTCGGCGCGGCTGTCTCGGATCACCAGAACGAGCTAAAGTCGTCTCTGGAGCCGCGATTGTCGGGCCGCAGGAATTTGAATTTCCCCACATAACCCGCCACCAGCGGAGAGGACGCGATGCCGATCTACAAAGCCCCCGTGGAAGATGTGAGTTTCCTGCTCAACGACGTGTTCCAGATCGACCGCTACGACAATCTGCCCGGGTTCACCGATGCATCCGCCGACGTGCGCGAGGCGATCCTCGGCGAAGCGGCCAAGCTCAGCGAGGAAGTGCTGCAGCCGCTGAATCGCGTTGGCGATCTCGAAGGCTGCAAGCGCCATGACGACGGCAGCGTCACCACGCCGAAGGGATTCAAGGAAGCCTTCAAGCAGGTCGCCGAAGGTGGCTGGCTCGGGCTGTCCATGCCGGCCGAATATGGCGGGCAGGATCTGCCGGTCGCGCTGAGCCAGATCGTCAATGAATTCCAGTGCTCCGCCAACATGGCATTCACGATGTATGGCGGCCTCACCATGGGCGCGACCGCGGCCCTTCTCGTGCACGGCAACCCCGATCAGAAGAAGACCTACGTGCCGAAAATGGTGGCGGGCGAATGGACCGGCACCATGAATCTCACCGAGCCGCATTGCGGCACGGATCTCGGCCTGATGCGCACCAAGGCGGTGCGGCAGGCCGACGGCAGCTTCAAGATCACCGGCACGAAGATCTTCATCTCGGCCGGCGAGCATGACCTTGCCGACAACATCATCCATCTCGTGCTCGCCCGCATCGAGGGCGCGCCCGCCGGCATCAAGGGCGTCTCGCTGTTCGTGGTGCCGAAATTCCTGGTCAAGCCCGACGGCTCGCTGGGGCAGCGCAACGGCGTGTCCTGCGGATCGATCGAGCACAAGATGGGCATCCACGGCAATTCCACCTGCGTGATGAACTACGACAACGCCACCGGCTGGCTGATCGGCGAAGAGAACAAGGGCATGCAGGGCATGTTCGTGATGATGAACGAGGCCCGGCTCGGGGTCGCCGTCCAGGGCCTCGCCCAGTCCGAAGTCGCCTATCAGAACGCGGTCGCCTATGCGCGCGAGCGCCTGCAGGGCCGCTCGATCTCCGGCGTCAAGGCGCCGGACAAGCCGGCCGATCCGATCATCGTGCATCCCGACGTGCGCCGCACGTTGCTCACTATCCGCGCCTTCAACGAAGCCGCGCGCGCCATGGTGGTATGGACCGCGCTGAAGAGCGACGTCGCCCACCGCTCCTCGGATCCCAAGGATCGCCAGGAGGCCGACGATCACATGGGCCTGATGACTCCCGTGATGAAGGGCGTGATGACCGGCACCGGCTTTGCCAACACCGTGATGGCGCAGCAGATGTATGGCGGCCACGGCTACATCGCCGAGCAGGGCATGGAGCAGTTCGTGCGCGATGCGCGCATTTCCATGATCTATGAGGGCGCCAACGGCGTGCAGGCGCTCGACCTCGTCGGCCGCAAGCTGCCGCGCGATGGCGGCCGCGCCATCATGGCGTTCTTCGGCGAAGTTTCCGCTTTCGCCAAGGAGAACGGCGGCAACGAGGCGATGAAACCCTATGTCGTCCCGCTCATGACCTCGCTCGGCCATCTGCAGCAGGCCACCACCTGGCTGATGCAGAATGCGCTTGCCAAGCCCGACAATGCGGGTGCGGCCGCCACCGACTACATGGAGTTGTTCGGGCTTGTCACCTTCGCCTACATGTGGGCGAAGATGGCCAAGGTCGCGAATGACAAGATCGCGGCCTCCGGCCCGACGCCCTATCTCAACACCAAGCTCGTGACCGGCAAATTCTTCATGGAGCGGATGCTGCCGGAAACCTCGGCCCAACTGGCGCGCATCCAGAGCGGCTGCGCCACGACGATGGAGCTGGCCGCGGAAGCGTTCTGAAGCCCTTCGCTTTTCGCGCCAAACCGACTATATATTACGATCATCATATCAGGAGAGTATCATGCCTGAGGCATTCATCTACGATCACGTCCGCACCCCGCGCGGCCGCGGCAAGTCCGACGGCTCGCTCCACGAAGTCACCGCGCTGGCACTCGCCACCGTGCCGCTGCGGGCACTGAAGGAACGCAACAATCTCGGTGAAGACGTCGTCGACGACGTCATTCTCGGCGTGGTCGATCCTGTTGGCGAGGCAGGTTCCGACATCGCGCGCTTTGCGGCGCTGAAGTCGGGCCTCGGCGAGGCCGTGCCCGGCGTGCAGATCAGCCGCTTCTGCGCCTCCGGCCTCGATGCCGTGAATTTCGCGGCCGCCCAGATCATGAGCGGACAGCATGAGCTCGTGATCGGCGGTGGTGCGGAATCGATGAGCCGCGTCGGCATCGGCGCCTCCGGTGGCGCCTGGCCGATGGATCCCTCGATGGCGGTGCCGGCCTATTTCATGCCGCAGGGCGTCTCGGCCGACCTGATCGCCACCAAGTATGGTTTTTCGCGCGACGACGTCGACGCCTATGCCGTGCAGAGCCAGCAGCGCGCGGCAAAAGCCTGGGACGAAGGCCGCTTCAACAAGTCGGTCGTGCCGGTGAAGGACCAGAACGGCCTGACCATCCTCGCCAAGGACGAGCATATGCGCCCGACCACGACGATGCAGTCGCTGGCGCAGTTGCAGCCTTCGTTCGCGGCGATGGCCGCGATGGCCGGCTTCGATGCGGTCGCGGTGCAGTCGCATCCGGAGATCGAGAAGGTCAATTACGTGCACCACGCCGGCAACTCGTCCGGCATCGTCGATGGCGCAGGCGCCGTATTGCTCGGCAGCAAGGAAGCAGGCAGCAAGCACGGCCTCAAGGCCCGTGCCAAAATCCGCGCCTTCGCCAATATCGGCTCCGAGCCTGCGATGATGCTGACCGGTCCGGTGGATGTAACGGAAAAGTTGTTCGAGCGCTCCGGCATGAAGAAGTCGGACATCGACCTGTTCGAGCTCAACGAGGCCTTTGCCTCCGTGGTGCTGCGCTACATCCAGGCCTTCGACATCGACAACGCCAAGATCAATGTCAATGGCGGCGCCATCGCGCTCGGCCATCCCCTGGGCGCCACCGGCGCGATGATCCTCGGCACCGTGCTCGACGAGCTCGAGCGCACCAACAAATCCACGGCGCTGGTGACGCTGTGCATCGGCGGCGGCATGGGCACCGCCACCATCATCGAGCGCGTCTAAGGCGAGGGGAGAGCGAACATGGCTTACAAGAATTTCAAGTTCGAAACCGACGCCGACGGCATCGCGCTCGTCACCTGGGACATTCCCGGCCGTTCCATGAACGTGCTGGACGAGACCTCGATCAGCGAAATCGAGGCGATCGTCAAGCAGACCACGGAAGACGCCGCCATCAAGGGCGTCGTCATCACCTCCAGCAAGGAAGCGTTCTGCGCCGGCGCTGACCTCTCCATGCTGGAAGGCATGAGCCGCACCTATGCGCAGCTCCTGAAGGAGAAGGGCGAGGTTGCCGCCAATCAGGTGCTGTTCGACCAGAGCCGCCGCTTCTCGCAGGTATTCCGCTCGATCGAGACGTCAGGCAAGCCGTGGGCCGCGGCCATCAACGGTCTCGCACTCGGCGGCGGCTTCGAGATCACGCTGTCCTGCCACTATCGCGTCGCGGCCGAAAATCCCAAGACGCGGCTCGGCCTGCCCGAGATCAAGGTCGGCCTGTTCCCCGGCGCCGGTGGCACCCAGCGCGTGCCGCGCATCGTGCCGCCGCAGGACGCGATGCAGATGCTGCTCAAGGGCGAGGCGGTCAATCTCGCCAAGGCAAAGCAGCTCAACCTGATCCACGCCATCGTGCCGGCCGCCGACATGATCAAGGCCGCCAAGGACTGGATCAAGGGCGGCGGCAAGGCCGTCGCGCCGTGGGACGAGAAGGGCTTCAAGCTGCCGGGCGGTCCCGTCTTCTCCAAGATGGGCATGCAGATGTTCCCGGCGGGCAACGCGATCTACCGCCGCGAGACCTACGACAACTATCCGGCCGCACGCGCCATCATGAGTTGCGTCTATGAGGGCCTGCAGTTGCCGATCGATGCGGCGCTGCGCGTTGAGTCACGCTACTTTGCGCAGATCCTGCGCTCGAACGAAGCTGCGGCCATGATCCGCTCGCTGTTCCTGTCGATGCAGGAGCTGAACAAGGGCGCCCGCCGTCCCGCCAATGTGCCGCCGGCCAAAATCAAGAAGCTCGCCGTGATTGGCGCCGGCTTCATGGGCGCCAGCGTCGGCTACGTTTCGGCCCGCGCCGGCCTTGACGTCGTGCTTGTTGACCGCGACCAGGAGAGCGCCGACAAGGGCAGGGCCCACGCTAGAAGCGTGATCGACGGTCTGATCGCCAAGGGCCGCGCCAAGCAGGACGAAGGCGACAAGATCATGTCGCGCATCACGGCGACTGCGGATTATGCAGCGCTCGGCGATTGCGACCTCGTCATCGAGGCCGTGTTTGAGGACCGCAAGGTCAAGGCGGATACCTTCACCAAGGCGCAAGCATTTCTGAAGCCGGACGTGATCTTCGCCTCCAACACCTCGACGCTGCCGATCACCTCGCTTGCCGAATCCTTCAAGGACCAGGGCCGGTTCATCGGCATCCATTTCTTCTCGCCGGTCGAGAAGATGATGCTGGTCGAGATCATCCTCGGCAAGAACACCGGCGATGCCGCGCTCGCGACAGCGCTGGACTATGTCCGCGTGATCGGCAAGACGCCGATCGTGGTGAACGACTCCCGCGGCTTCTACGCCAACCGCTGCGTCGGCCGTTACATCGCCGAGGGCAACGAGATGTTCCTCGAAGGCGTGCCGCCGGCGATGATCGAGAACTGCGCCAGGATGGCCGGCATGCCGGTCGGGCCGCTCTCGCTGTCGGATGAAGTCGCGCTCGATCTCGGGCTCAAGGTGATGAAGGCGACCGAGGCCGACCTCGGCCCCAACGCCGTCAATCCCGACCAGAAGAAGCTGATGATCGAGCTGGTCGAGAAGCAAAACCGTCTCGGCCGCAAGAACGGCAAGGGCTTTTACGACTATCCCGAGAAGGGCAAGGGCCAGAAGAGCCTGTGGCCGGGCCTTGCCGATCTGCAGCCGAAGAAGCTCGATCCCGACACGCTCAGCGTCGAGGAATTGAAGCAGCGCTTCCTGGTGGTGCAGGCGGTGGAAGCCGCGCGCAC
>DATEJC010000367.1:0-6089 GCA_035278345.1 Bradyrhizobium sp.
GGACGCGCCGTTCAGCAGAAGAACCGCCCGGTCGGACGCTGGAGGCGCGGCCGCGACTTGCATCGCGCCCCGTCCCTCGGCGCCGGCCCGAGACACCGTCGGGGGTGTACCTGCCCCTCCGGATGGGCGGGACATATAACCCAAACGGTTCTATTTGTCAAGCTGAAATCACCACTCAGCCCGACCCACCGTCGCCCCCGCGCATGCGTAGGTCCCGCTCTTTGGACCTCTCGTGGTGCCTTGCCGCCAGGAAGGCGGGATCCCCGCCTGCGCGGGGACGACGGTCAATTTAGAGGTGCGTGGACTTGGGTGCCTCTGCTGACGGTGTGAGGGCGCCCCCGTCGGCGTCCCGTCATCACGCGACCGACGGCATCTCGAACTGTTCGATCACCCATTCCTCAGCCTCTGCCGCGGCGATCCATTGTTGCATCCATTCGTGCTCCCAGACTGCCTGCATATAGGCCTGGGCGAAGCCGGGCACGCCGATGCCGTAAGTGAGGAAACGGCTGACGACCGGCGCGTAAATCACGTCGGCGGCGCCGAAGGTCCCGAACAGGAACGGCCCTCCCTTGCCGAAGCGCGCCCTCGCCTCTGCCCAGAGCGTGAGGATGCGCACGATGTCGGCGCGCACGTCCTCTCCCAGTTCCACGCCCTCGACACGAGCGCGCACATTCATCGGGCAAGCACGGCGCAGCGGCAGGTAGTTCGAATGCATCTCGGCGACCATGGAGCGGGCCATGGCGCGGGCATCGTCTACCTTGGGCCAGAAGCGGTCGCGACCGACCTTGTCGGCGAGGTATTCGATGATGGCCAGGCTGTCCCACACCACGGCGTCGTCGTCCCACAGGATCGGCACCTTGCCCTGCGACGGCGCGAGTTCGCCGGAATTGCGCTTCATCTCCTCCCAGTCTTCGCCATAGATGGGGACCGTGATCTCTTCGAAATGAAGGCCCGACTGCTTGCAGGCGAGCCAGCCGCGCAGCGACCAGCTGGAATAGTTCTTGTTGCCGATGATGAGCTTCATGGGGGCGGCGTTTTCCTTTGGCGTGCAGACGAAACGCCTAAAGGGTCATGCCCGGCATGTCGAGAACGCGAGGGAAATCAGAACGGCAGCGTCAGCCAGTAGAATACCGCGCCGACGATCGCGCTGGCCGGGATGGTGATGAACCAGGCGATGATCACCCGGCTCGCCACGCTCCAGCGTACCGCGCTTGCCCTGCGGGCGGCGCCGGTGCCGACCACCGAACCGGTGATGGCATGAGTGGTGGAGACCGGAATGCCGAGCGCACTCGCGCCGAAGACCACCATCGATCCGGCGCTCGATGCGCAGAAGCCCGAGTGGTGATTGAGCTTGGTGAGCTTTGAGCCCATGGTCTTGATAATCTTCCAGCCGCCGGAAAGCGTGCCCAGCGAAATCGCCGTGTAGCACGAGATCACGACCCATTCGGGCACGTGGAATCCGCCCTTGAGGTGCCCGGTCGAATAAAGCAGCACGGCGATGATACCCATCGTCTTCTGCGCATCGTTGCCGCCGTGGCTGATTGAATAGGCGGCCGAGGAGATCAAGTGCAGCCCCTTGAACAGTGAATTCGAAGTACGCGGGTTGGCGCCGCGAAACAGCCAGCTCGTCACCAGCATCAGCCCCATGGCCAGGGCAAAGCCGATGACCGGAGAAAGGAAGATGGCGACCACGGTCTTTATCGTGCCCGAGCTTTCGACCGCGCCCGGGCCGGCCGCCGCCATTCCCGCGCCGAGCAGACCGCCGATCAGCGCATGGCTGGAACTGGAGGGAATGCCCTTGAGCCAGGTCAGCACGTTCCAGAACATCGCGCCGATCAGCGCGCCGAACACCACCGCCGGTGTCACGGCGTCCTTGTCGATGATGCCCTTCCCCACCGTTTCGGCAACGTGCAGACCCACGAACCAGTAAGCCGCGAAGTTGCCGAAAGCGGCGAAGAGCACTGCCACGACCGGCGACAGCAGGCGCGTGGCGACGACAGTGGCGATGGCGTTCGCCGCGTCATGCAGGCCGTTGAGGAAATCGAAGGCCAGCGCCAGCGCGACGAGGCCGATCAGCAGCGGCAGGGCGAGACTGTGTTCCATGCTACAGGGGTCTGGTCGCTTTGCTCTCTTCATTGCGATCGGCCGCCGGCCAGGCGGCGATCCGCAGCCGGCGCAAACCGTCGCGGATCGCTTCCCCCGGCACGAGGCCGGGGCCGCAATGACGAAAAATGGTGGTCAAAGTGGCCTCTCGTTCAAGGTCTCAAGGGCTCAGGCGTGATCGATGACGAGACCGTCGATCTCGTTCGCCAGGTCCTCGAAGCGGTCGACGACGCGTTCCAGGCGCTTGAACATCTCCTGCCGGACGATGAAGTGCAGCGGGTCCTTGCCCTTGCTTTCCTTGTAGAGGCGCTTGAGGCCGGCGGCGTGGATCTCGTCGGCATGGCCTTCCATGCGCACGAGACGTTCGGTCAGCTCGTGGAGGCGATGGCCGTTCTCCGCGACCTTGCGAAGGAGCGGCATGGCCTCGGCCGTCAGGCGCGCGGCATCGACGATGATCGCGGCCATGTCGCGCATCTCCGGTTCGAACTCGGTGATGTCGTAAAGGTCGACCGCGTTCGCGACCTGCTGCATCTCGTCGATGGCATCGTCCATGGTCGAGATCAGGTCGCTGATCGAGGAGCGGTCGAAAGGCGTGAGGAACGTGCGGCGCACCGCATGAAGCACTTCGCGCGTGACATCGTCCGCTTCGTGCTCGCGCTCCTCGATCTCGCGAATGTGCTGGGTCCGCCCCGGTCCGCCCTGCGCGAGGCGTGCCAGCGCATCGGCGCCGGCGACCAGCGTCGCGGCCTGATGCTCGAACATCTCGAAAAAGTTCCCCTGCTGCGGCAGCAGCTTCTGGAACCAGGCAAACATGGCATTGACCCCCGTCTTGTCTGCGACCGCCTCGAACAGGCGGGTACCTTGTGTGGCGGCGCGGAATTCGCGCGCGCCGAAACTGCGTATGAGTGCCGCCAGGTCCGGCTCGTCCACGGCATTGGCGGCTTCGGCAAGCGAAAACCAGCGGCGCTCACGCTGGTGCTGCTCGTTCCAGGTATCGAGCTCCTCGGTCACCGCGAAGGGAAAGACGTCAACGTCGGTCCACACCGAAGCGCCGGAACTGCGCCGCTTGCGATAGCGGAAGGAGCCGAGCGGCGTGGGGCACACCGCGCCAAGCACGCCCGCCTCCTGCTCCGCTTCGATGGCAGCGGCCGAATGCGGCGGCGTGGCTTTCATCGGATTGCCCTTGGGCACGACCCAGCGCCGCGTCTCGCGCGAAGTGATGAGCAGGATATCGATCGGCGCATCCACCGCCGGGCTTCGCGTGCGATAAGGCAGAACGGCAATCTGGCGCATCGGCAAGACTTCCCTCCCCCTCATGGTGCGCTGGCCGGGCCACTAGGCGAGTCCCCGTTGTCACGCAATCGTCACATTCCGGAAATCCACGGTTTCCGTAGCGCAAAATTCAACGCGCGATGTCGCCCAAGGTGCCCCGCTTTGTCGCGGCAATTTCACGACAATTGGTAAACGGCCCGCCGCGTGGATCAGCGGAACGCCCCGTCATGTCTCGGAATCTGCCAGAACCGCCGCGCGCAATTCGGCGATGCCCATGCCTTTTTCGGAAGACGTCACCTGGATTTCGGGGAATGCCGCCGGGTGTTTGCGCGCCTCGGCCAGCGTTTGCGCGGTGACCTTCTCAAGCTCGCTGGCCTTGATCTTGTCTGCCTTGGTCAGGACGATGCGGTAGCCGACGGCAGCCTCGTCGAGCATTTTCATCATCTCGGCGTCGACCGGCTTCACGCCATGACGCGAATCGACCAGCAGCAGCGTGCGTTTCAGGACGACGCGGCCGCGCAGGAAGTCCCGCACGAGGCGGCGCCACTTCTCGACCACCGCCGGGGGCGCCTTGGCAAAGCCGTAGCCAGGCATGTCGACGAGCCGGAGCTGCAGCGGATCGCCGACATCGAAGAAATTGAGCTCCTGCGTGCGCCCCGGCGTCACCGATGTACGCGCAATCGCCTTGCGGCCGGTCAGCGCGTTGAGCAGCGACGACTTGCCCACGTTGGAGCGGCCGCAGAAGGCGATCTCCGGCACGTCGGAGTCCGGCAGGAACTTGAGCGCCGGGGCGCTTTTCAGGAACGTCACCGGCCCTGAAAAGAGCTTGCGGGCCCGTTCGGCCAGATCGTCCTCGCTTTCCCCGGTCATGCTCGGCGCCTTTTCGGCGAACGGGTCACTTGCTCGCGCCGGCCGCCGCGTCCTTCTCGGCTTGGGCCCTGAGCTGCGGATGACGGCTGTAGAGGTACTTCTGCTGCGCGATCGTCAGCACGTTCGAGGTGATCCAGTACACCAGCAGGCCAGAGGCGAAAGGCGCCATCACGAACATCATGAACCAAGGCATGATCATGAATATCTGCTGCTGCGCCGGGTCCATCTGCGCCGGATTCAGCTTGAACTGGAGCCACATCGTCACGCCCAACAGCAGCGCCAGGATCCCGATCGCCAGGAAGCCGGGGGGATCGAACGGGATCAGGCCGAAAAGGTTGAGGATGTGCAGCGGATCAGGCGCGGAGAGGTCCCTGATCCACAGCACGAAAGGCTGGTGGCGCATCTCGATCGCCAGGATCAGCACCTTGTAGAGCGCGAAGAACACCGGGATCTGCAGGAACATCGGCAGGCAGCCGGCCAGCGGATTGACGCCCTCTTTCTTGTAGAGCGCCATGATCTCCTGCTGCTGCTTCTGCTTGTCGTCCTTGTAGCGTTCCTGCAGCGCCTTCATCTTCGGCTGGATCGCCTTCATCGCCGCCATGCTGGCGAACTGGCGCTGGGCGATGGGGAACATGATGCCGCGCACGATCAGCGTAAGCAGGATGATGGCGACGCCGAAATTGCCGACAAGGCTGAACAGCTTCACCAAGAGCCAGAAGATGGGTTTCTCGAACCAGCGGAACCAGCCCCAGTCGATGGCGAGCCCGAAGTTGGCGATGCCCTGCTTCTCATAGGCGTCGAGCACCGTGTGCTCCTTGGCGCCGGCAAACAGACGGGTCGTGCGAGTGAGGGCCTGGCCGGGCTGCACGATCGCCTGGCCGTATATCAGGTCCGCGCGGAACAGGTCGTTGCCGAGCGAGCGGAAGCTGCCTTCAGCCTTTTCCCCGACGGGGGCGAGCGCCGACATCCAGTAGACGTCGGTAAAACCGATCCAGTCGCTCCTGCCCGGCTCGCCGATAGTACCGCTTTCGACAACGTCGCTGTAATTGGTCGAAAAGCTCACCGATCCGTCAAAAGCGCCGATGGGGCCGGAATGGACGTTCCAGGTGTCGAGGCTGGAGGTCAGGTCGGTGCGGTTGACGAAGCCGAAAGGTTGCACGGTGACAGGCGCGGAACCGCCGTTCGTCACCGTCTGCTCAGCCGTTATCAGATAGTTGCCGTCGATCTTGTAGGTGATCGCGAACCGCTGGCCCGAGCCGTTGTCCCAGGTCAGCGTGACGGGGGTCGACGGCGTCAGCTTTGCGCCGGCCGGCGCGGTCCACAGGACGGGATTGTCGAGGCTGGGAGCCTTGACGCCTTCACCGACCCAGCCGAAGCGGGCGAACTGCTGCGCCGGGGTTCCGGCGGGCGAGTAGATCCGCACCGGGCCCGAATCCTTCTCCACCGTCTCGCGGTGGCGGTTCAGCACCAGATCGTCGATCACCGCACCCTGCAGATTGATCGAGCCCGAAAGGCCCGGAGCCGCGATCGGCACGCGGTTGCCGCTCGTCAGCGCCGTATTCAGATCCTGCTTCTCGAGCGCCACTTCCGCCGCGTCGCGCAGCCCGCCTTCGCGCGTCGGTTTGATCGCGCTGGTCGGTTTCGCGGCCTCTTCGGCGCCGCCGGCCTCCACGGCCTGCGTCGGCGTCTTGGTCTGGGGGTAGAAATAGCCGACCCCGGCCTGCCACCCGAAGAGGACAAGCGCGGTCAGCAGGACCGCCAGAATGATGTTGCGCTGATTGTCCACGAAGAGTCCTTGTCGAGTCCCGTAAGCGGCGGCTAGATGCGCCGCCTCGATCCATTAT
>DATEJC010000368.1:0-3109 GCA_035278345.1 Bradyrhizobium sp.
CCTGCAAAAAGCTGCTCGCCGCGGGCGAGCAGAAGATCTTCGAATTCGCGCGCGTGTTCCGCGACCGCGAGCGTGGCGATTTGCATCTGCCGGAATTCACGATGCTGGAATGGTATCGGGCCAATGCCGGTTATGACGCCATCATGGCCGATACCATCGTGGTGATTGCGCGTGCCGCGCAGGCGACCGGCATCGGAAGCTTCTCGTTTCGCGGCAGGCTTTGCGATCCCTTCGCGGAGACGGAACTGCTGACGGTGGCATCCGCGTTCGATCGCTTCGCGGGCATCGACCTCCTGGCGACGATTGACGGCGGTGAGGGCGATCGTGCGACGCTGGCGGCGGCGGCGAAGGAGCGCGTTCGTATCGCCGATGACGACACCTGGTCGGATATTTTCAGCAAGGTGCTGGTCGAGCATGTCGAGCCCCAGCTGGGGCAGGGGCGATTGACGATGCTGTTCGAATATCCGGCGCCGGAGGCGGCGCTTGCCCGCACAAAACTTTCCGATCCGCGCGTCGCCGAGCGGTTCGAGGTCTATGCCTGCGGCGTGGAGCTCGCTAACGGATTTGGCGAATTGACTGACGGCGCGGAACAGCGTCATCGTTTCACCGCCTCGATGGACGAAAAAGAGCGCCGGTACGGCGAGCGTTATCCATTGGATGATGATTTTCTGGCCGCAGTTGCCCATATGCCTGAGGCGAGCGGCGTGGCGCTGGGCTTCGACCGTCTGGTGATGCTGGCCAGCGGCGCGCCGAAAATCGATCAGGTGGTGTGGACGCCGCCGGCGGGAGAGACATGAACAGGATCGACCCCAAGCTTCTGGCTACGTTGCGTCTGCCCACCGAATTGGTGTCGCGTGGGCTTGCGCCTGCATCTGCGTTGGCTGAGCTTGAGAAGGTCGCCGCGCGCTATGCCATTGCCGTGACACCCGAGATCGCCGCGCTGATCGAGCCGAACGATCCTGCCGACCCCATCGCGCGGCAATTCATCCCGAGCGCGGAGGAACTGGTTGCGGCTCCCGGCGAGAATGCCGATCCGATCGGCGATGGCGCGCATTCGCCGGTTCCCGGCATCGTCCATCGCTATCCCGACCGCGTGCTGTTCAAGCTGGTGCACGTCTGCGCGGTCTATTGCCGCTTCTGCTTCCGCCGCGAGATGGTTGGCCCCGGCAAACCCAACGTGCTCTCCGATGACGCCTATCGCAGTGCGCTCGACTATATCCGCAGCCATAGCGAGATCTGGGAAGTCATCCTGACCGGTGGCGATCCCTTGATGCTGTCGCCGCGTCGGCTTGCCGAGATCATGGTCGATCTTGCGGCGATCGATCACGTCAAGATCATCCGCATCCACACCCGCGTGCCGGTCGCCGATCCCGCGCGGGTGAGCGCGGAAATGGTCGCCGCGTTGAAGGTCAAGGGGGCGACCACCTGGGTTGCCGTGCACGCGAATCATCCGCGCGAATTTTCCCATGCTGCGCGCGCGACCTGCGCGCGGCTGGCGGATGCCGGCATTCCCCTGGTCAGCCAGTCCGTGCTGCTTCGCGGCGTTAACGACGATGCGGCGACGCTGGAAGCCTTGATGCGCAGCTTCGTCGAGAACAGAATCAAGCCGTATTATTTGCATCATGGCGACCTTGCGCCGGGCACCGCGCATTTGCGCACCACGCTTGAGCACGGCCAGAAGTTGATGCGGACCCTGCGCGGCCGCGTCTCGGGCCTGTGCCAGCCGGAATATGTGCTGGATATCCCCGGCGGCCACGGCAAGGCACCGGTCGGACCGAGCTATTTGTCGCAGCCGGACTCGCCAGAGCGTGATAAGATTGCCGGAACGCCGTATCGCGTCGTCGACTATTGCGGTGAGGTCCATCTCTATCCGCCCCCGCAGTCGTCATGACCGTCGAAGGAAAGGAGCCGCCGGAAGAGGGTAATCGCACCGTCGAGAACGCGGTCATGGCCGGCTTCTTCGTGGTGCTGGTGGCCGCAGGTATCTGGTTGCTCGCCACCATGGCCGACGTGCGAAAGGTGCAGGATTGCGCTGCCCAGGGACGGCGAAACTGTGCAACAATCGAAGCGCCCGAACGGACGCGATGAACGGACACAAGAACGAAGCAGATTGAAGAGAATGGGAGAAGCCGGATGCGTAAAACCCTTTTGTCGATAGCACTGGTCCTCCTGATCGGCGCGCCCGCCGGGTTTGCCCAGAGCGGTGGCGGCTCGTCGACCGCAGCCAAGAATTCGGGCGGCGGCGTGCCGCAGGCGCCGGTCGGCCATCGCCAGCCGCGCGCGGCTGACGTACCCGATGAGAAGAATCTCAGCAATCCGAACGATTTCCTGACCAAGGAAAACGCGGCGCTCGACAAAAAGCTCAAGAGCATCTGCCGAGGCTGCTGAGGGCAGGGCGCGCTCGCCGCGCGCCCCGCCTCCAATCTTCTCACGCCGACAATTCGCTCACCCGACGCCCGCGCGCGCCGCCGCGCATTCCGACCGCATAGGCGAGCTGTTCCAGCGCGGCGACGGTCGTTTCCCAGTCGATGCAGCCATCGGTAATGCTCTGGCCGTAAGTAAGCGGCTTGCCTGGCTCCACGTCCTGGCGGCCGGCCACGAGGTGGCTCTCGATCATCACGCCCATGATGCGCCGTTCGCCGCCGGCAACCTGCCCCGCGATATCGGTCACGACGAGCGGCTGGTTCTCCGGCTTCTTGCTGCTGTTGGCATGGCTGGTGTCGATCATGATCCGCGGCGCCACGCCGGCGCGGGAAAGCTCCAGCGCAGCGGCGTCGACGCTTTCGCGGTCGTAGTTTGGCTTGCTGCCGCCGCGCAGGATGAGGTGGCAGTCCTCGTTGCCGGATGTCGCGGCAATCGCCGAGCGTCCGCCCTTGGTCACCGCCATGAAATGGTGGGGATGCGAGGCCGACTTCACCGCGTCTGCGGCGATGCGCACATTGCCGTCGGTGCCGTTCTTGAAGCCGACCGGGCAGGAAAGCCCGGAAGCGAGTTCGCGATGGATCTGGCTCTCGGTGGTGCGCGCGCCGATCGCCGCCCATGCCACCAGGTCGGCGATGTATTGCGGCGTCGTCATGTCGAGGAATTCGGTGCCGGCCGGCAGGCCGAG
>DATEJC010000369.1:0-10190 GCA_035278345.1 Bradyrhizobium sp.
AATTCGGCGGCGCATCGCGGTTGGCAAATTCGACCGGCGTGGTGAGGCGGATGCCCCGGTTCATCGGTGCCAGCACAAAGCCCTGGTCGGCATCGAGCACACAGCGATTGAGCACGGCATTGCCGCGCGGCTGCAGATGCAAATGGTAGCCGCGCTTGACGTTGAGCGGAATGGAATAGCCCAGTGGCTTGAACACCAGGTCCGACCACGGCCCCATCGCAACCACAACCTCGCGCGCGGTGACCGAGCCTTCCTGCGTCGACAGGTGCCAGCGCGTGCCGGATTGTTCGAGCGTACGCGCGTCCCCAACCACGAAGCGTCCACCCTTGCGGCCGAACAACGCCGCATAAGCCTTGGCCAGCCCGCCGGGATCGGGAACGAATCCGGGCGTCGGCAGAAACACCGCGCCGGCAAAATCGCCGCTGAGATTGGGTTCGAGCGCGGCGATCCCCTTGGCGTCAAGCACATCGCCGGTGACGCCATACTGCCTGGCGCGCTCGAACTCCCGCGCCGCATGGCCAAGCGACGCTTCCGAGCGAAACAGCTTTAGCCAGCCATTCCGCTTCAACAGCTCCGGGACGCCAGCCTCTGCGATCAGCGCCTCATGTTCGATCAGGCTGCGACGGATCAGCGGCAGCTCGGCCATGGCGCTATGCATCGCCCGTTCTGGCGAGGACGCCAGGTAATAGCGCAGCAACCAGGGCAGGAATTCGGGCAGATCGGCCAGGCGATAGCGCACCTGCGGCGTGCGGTTCAGCGCATACTTCAGCAGCTGACCAAAGTCCCGCGGGAACATATAGGGGAAGACCGAGGCGCATTCGATCAGCCCGGCATTGCCGTAGCTCGTTTCCTCGCCTGCGGCATTATGCCTGTCCACCAGCATAACGTCGCGCCCCCGCTGCTGCAGGTGCAAGGCGGCGCCGACACCGACCATCCCTGCCCCCAATACGACGACGTCGGCCTTAAGTTCCGGCATCCGGCACTCCGAAAGTTCAATGTCACGCGCTCGCGTTTTCTGCCTGAGGTTAGACATTGCGGCACTGCCGCGCAAACCGGCTGCTTTCGCTCGCGAAACCGGCTTGCGCGGCGCTTAAACTCTGGCAACATGGATCGGTAATGGGCTGCCGATCCGACATAACGTCGGCCGCGGTCCTCAGGGGAGAGCAAGAAAAAATGTCGGTACGCCATGTCTTGCGTGCAGTGACCATCCTTTCCGCCGTCGCTTTTGCGACCTTGCCGGCATCGGGCCAAACACTGCGCTACGCCAACCAGGGCGACCTCAAGTCGCTCGATCCATATACGCTCAACGAATCCACCACGCACGCGCATCTTGGCCATGTCTATGAAGGCCTGATTGCGCGCGACAAGGATCTGAAGATCATTCCGGCGCTCGCGGAGAGCTGGGAAACGCCCGAGCCGACGCGCTGGCGCTTCCACCTGCGCAAGGGCGTCAAATTCCACAATGGCGATCCCTTCACCGCCGATGACGTGGTGTTTTCCGCCGATCGCGTGCGCGCCGCCGGCTCCAACCTGCAGACGCGCATCGCCAAGGATGCCAAGGTGGTCAAGATCGACGACTATACCGTCGACTTCATCCTGACGTCGCCAAATCCCATTCTGAATTCGCAATGGGATACCTGGTACATCATGGGCAAGAAATGGGCTGAAGCGAACAACGCCGTGGCCCCGACGCCGCAGGCGGCGACCACGCCGAGCTACGCCTCGCTCCATGCGAACGGCACCGGCCCATTCACGATCGAAAGCCACCAGCCCGGCGTGAAGACCGTGTTCAAGGCCAACCCGAACTGGTGGCGCAAGCCCGAGCATAACCTGAAGGAGATCGTTTTCACGCCGATCAGCTCCGATGCGACCCGCGTTGCGGCGCTACTGTCGGGCGAAGTCGACGTGATCGAGCCGGTTCCGCTGCAGGACATCGCGCGCGTCGATTCGAGCCCGAACGCCCAGGTGCTCAAGGGCCCGGAAATCCGTACCATCTTCCTCAGCATGGATCAGGTCCGTGACGAGCTGCTCTATTCCAGCGTCAAGGGCAAGAATCCGTTCAAGGATGTCCGGGTCCGCGAAGCCTTCTTCAAGGCGATCGATGTCGAGCTCATCAAGACGCGCGTGATGCGCGGCTTGTCGACGCCCTCGGCGCTGATGATCGCGCCGCAGCTGTTCAAGCTTTCCGGCGAGTTCACGCGGCCGAAGCTCGATCCGGACGGCGCCAAGAAGCTGCTGGCTGAAGCGGGTTATCCCGACGGCTTCGAGGTCACGATGGACTGCCCGAACGACCGCTATGTCAACGACGCGGCGATCTGCCAGGCCGTCGTCGGCATGCTGGCCCGTATCGGCATCAAGGTGAACCTGCTGGCGCAGCCGAAGCAGCAATATTTCGCCAAAGTGCTGAAGGCCGGCGGATATCAGACCTCGTTCTACCTGCTCGGCTGGACGCCCGGCACCTCCGACTCGCACAACGTGCTTTACGATATCATGGGCTGCCGCGACGATCCGAAGCAGGCGCGCGGCGAAGCCAATCTCGGCGGCTACTGCAACAAGAAGCTGGACGAGCTCACCGACAAGATCCTCGTGGAATCGGATACCGCCAAGCGCGATCAGATGATCAAGCAGGCATTCGAGATCCAGCAGAAGGATTACGGTTACATCCCGCTGCACCAGCAGGCACTCGCCTGGGGCGTCTCGAAAAAGGTGAAACTGGTGCAACGCGCCGACAACCAGGTCCTGCTCTACTGGGCAAGGATCGGGGAATAGGACAGCTTCAACCAGGGTCCCGGAGCATCGAGCTTCCGGGACCTTTCGCTTTCGGGTTGGAAGCCATGTCAACAATCAAGAAGAACGTGAAAGAATAAGATGCTTGCTTTCACCCTTCGCCGCGCCCTGCAGGCCATCGGCGTCATGCTCGCGGTGGGGGTCATCGCGTTCTCGATGTTCCGCTTTGCGGGCGATCCGGTGAACCAGATGGTCGGCATCGATACGCCGGCCGCCGAGCGCGAGCAGGTGCGCAAGTCGCTCGGCCTCGACGATCCCGTGATGGTGCAGTTCGCGCGCTATTTTGCCAACGCCGCGCAGTTCAAGTTCGGCGTCTCCTACCAGTTCCGCCAGCCGGTCTCGACACTCCTCGCTGAGCGAATGCCGGCGACGCTGGAGCTAGCCACCTGCGCGACCGCCTTCGCCATGCTGTTCGGCATCCTGATGGGCGTCTATACCGCGCTCAGGCGCGACACCTGGCTTGCAAAGGTCTTCCAGGCAGTATCGCTGATCGGAATATCGCTGCCGACCTTCCTGATCGGCATCCTCCTCATCTATCTCTTCGCCGTGACGCTGGGCTGGCTGCCCTCGTTCGGCCGCGGCGAGGTCGTCAAGATCGGCTGGTGGACCACGGGCCTCCTCACCGTATCCGGGCTGAAGGCGATCATCATGCCGGCGGTCACGCTCGGCCTGTTCCAGATGACGCTGATCATGCGGCTGGTGCGCGCCGAGATGCTGGAGGTGCTGCGCACCGATTACATCCGCTTCGCCCGCGCCCGCGGCCTGACCACGCGCGCCATCCATTTCGGCCACGCACTGAAGAACACGCTGGTGCCCGTCATCACCGTGGTCGGCTTGCAGTTTGGAACGGTTATTGCATTTTCGATCATCACCGAGAGCGTGTTCCAGTGGCCGGGGATGGGCCTGATGTTCGTGCAGGCCATACAAAACGTCGATATCCCGATCATGGCGGCGTATTTGCTGACGGTGTCGCTGATCTTCGTCACCATCAACCTGATCGTCGATATCCTCTACACCATCGTCGATCCGCGCCTGCGCTCGACCATCAGCCGCGCGCACTGACGGGGATCACCGCATGACCGACGCCGCCGTCCCCCGTCCCACTGAGGCCGCACCCCGCAAGGGCCAGGGCGCCGGCTGGTTTCGCCGCGCGCTCGACAGCGACATCTTCTATTCCTTCCGCCGCTCGCGGATGACGATGATCGCCGCCGGCGTCACCGTTCTGTTCTTCCTGCTTGCGATCTTCGCCTCCGCGCTCGCCGTGCAAAACCCGTTCGATCCGGCCCAGCTGCAGCTGATGAACTCGCGCATCTCCCCGATCTGGACCGCCGACGGCCAGAGCCCGTTTTTGCTCGGCACCGATGAGCAGGGCCGCGACGTGCTTTCCGCCATCCTCTATGGCCTTCGCATTTCGCTCACTGTCGGCGTGCTCGGCATGCTGCTCGCGGCCACGATCGGCATTACGCTCGGACTGGTCGCCGGCTATGTCGGCGGCGCAGTGGACAGCGTGATCATGCGCATCGCCGACGTGCAGCTCACCTTCCCGGCCATCCTGATCGCGCTCATCGTCAACGGCATCGCCAAGTCCGTGTTCGGCGACAAGCTCGATCCCATGAGCATGCTCGTCGTTCTGGTCCTTGCCATCGGCTTTAGCTTCTGGGTGCAGTACGCCCGCACCGTGCGCGGCTCGGTCATGGTGGAGAAGAGCAAGGACTATGTCGCCGCTGCGCAGTTGATTGGCCTGCCGGCGCCCAAGATCATGCTGCGCCATGTGCTGCCCAATGCGATGGGACCCGTGCTCGTCATCGCGACCATCAACCTCGCGCTCGCCATCCTCACCGAGGCCACGCTGTCGTTCCTCGGAACCGGCATGTCCGAGACGATGCCTTCGCTCGGCACGCTGATCCGCATCGGCAACAACTATCTGTTCGCCGGCGAATGGTGGATCGTTGCCTTCCCCGGCATTGCGCTGGCCGGGCTGATCCTCTCCATCAACCTGCTGGGCGACTGGCTGCGCGACGCGCTCAACCCGAAACTGCGATGACTGTTCCCGTCCTTTCCGTGCGTAACCTGCGGGTTGAGTTCGTCACCCGCCGCGGCACGCTGCGCGCCATCGATGGCGTCTCTTTCGACATCGCCAAGGGTGAGGTGCTGGGCGTGGTCGGCGAATCCGGCGCCGGCAAGTCGGTGACGGGTCTTGCCGCGATCGGCCTGATCGAGCCGCCCGGCCGCATCGCCGGAGGAGAAATCCTGCTGTCGGACACGCGGATCGACAATCTGCCGCCGGAAGAGATGCGCCGCATCCGGGGAAAACGGATCGGCATGATCTTCCAGGACCCGCTGACCAGCCTCAATCCGCTCTACCGGGTCGGCGAACAGATCGTCGAGACCATCCGCACCCATCTGAGCTTGTCGGAACCGGCCGCGCGCAAGCGCGCCATCGATCTCCTGGCCGAGGTCGGTATCCCCGCTCCCGAGAAACGCATCGACGCCTACCCGCACGAATTCTCCGGCGGCATGCGCCAGCGCGTCGTGATTGCGCTCGCCATTTGCGCCGAGCCGGAACTGATCATCGCGGACGAACCGACCACCGCGCTCGATGTGTCGGTCCAGGCGCAGATCATTTCGCTCATCAAACGGCTCGGCCGCGACCACGGCACCGCCGTGATGCTGGTGACCCACGACATGGGCGTGATCGCGGAAACCTCCGACCGCGTCGCGGTGATGTATTCCGGCCGCATCGCCGAGATCGGCCCGGTGCAGGATGTGGTGCGCAATCCGCTGCACCCCTATGCCAAGGGCCTGATGGGCGCGATCCCGACTTTGGCCGGCGAGGACAAGCGCCTGGTGCAAATTCCCGGCTCGATGCCCCGGTTGTCGGCCATTCCGCCCGGCTGCTCCTTCAACCCGCGCTGCGGCTTTGCCTTCGACCGCTGCCGCGTCGACCGGCCGGAGCCGATCCGGCACGGCGCGCAATCGGTTGCATGCCATCTCTATGACGCCTCGACCAAGGACAGCGCGGCATGAGCTACGTCGACGTCAAGAATCTGCGCCGCGTCTTCGACGTCTCAAAGCCGTGGCTCAACCGCGTGATCGAGGGCGGCCATCTCGAATTTCTGAAGGCCGTCGATGGCGTCACCTTCGACATCAGGCGCGGCGAGACCTTTGCGCTGGTCGGCGAGTCCGGCTCCGGCAAAACCACGGTGGCGCGCATGGTCGTCGGGCTGCTGCCGCCGAGTTCCGGTCAGGTGATGATCGACGGCGTGTCGATGACGGACCCGAAGCAGGCGCAGGCGCGGCAGAGACTGCGCCGCCGCATCCAGATGATCTTTCAGGATCCCTATGCCAGCCTCAATCCGCGCTTCCGCGTGGACGCCATCGTCTCCGAACCGATCCGCGCCTTCGACCTGATCCAAGGCGAGCGCGACATCAAGGCGCGCGTCGGCGAGCTGCTTGGCCTCGTCGGCCTGCACCCCGACGACGCCCTGAAATATCCGCACGAATTTTCCGGCGGCCAGCGCCAGCGCATCGCCATTGCGCGGGCGCTCGCTTCAAATGCCGAGTTCATCGTCTGCGACGAGCCGACCTCGGCGCTCGACGTGTCCGTGCAGGCGCAGATCCTCAATTTGATGCGCGACCTGCAGGACAAGTTCGGCCTCACCTATCTCTTGATCAGCCATAACCTCGCCGTGGTCCGTCACATGGCGACCCGGATCGGCGTGATGTATCTCGGGCGCATCGTTGAGATCGCCGATGGCCGGCAGATGTTCGCCGCGCCGCGCATGCCCTACACCAAGATGCTGCTTGGCGCGGTTCCGGACCTGGCGATGTCCGGCCGCCAGCGCATCCCCGTAAAGGGCGAAATCCCGAACCCGATCGACCCGCCGCCGGGCTGCGCCTTCAACCCGCGCTGCCCGCTCGCCTTCGACCTCTGCCGGCGGGAAGCCCCCGCCCTGATCGACGGCGTCGCCTGCCATGCCGTGAACACGGCCCCCGCACCGGCCTGATCACAGGCTTTTGGGCGGGTATTGCTCTGGCATACCAGTTGGCAGCCCGCCCCGCCTGTGCTCAATTGCGCATCGCCTGAAACGGCCAAGAACAAGGGTGCACCCCATGGGCAATATCAATCCTGATCCGTTCACGACGCGGCCCGAGATCGAGGGCATGTTCGGCGTCGTCACGTCGACGCACTGGATCGCGACCGCAGTCGGGATGGCCACCCTCGAGAAAGGCGGCAACGCCTTTGATGCCGGGGTCGCCACCGCCTTCACGCTGCAGGTGGTCGAGCCACACCTCAATGGCCCCGGCGGCGACGTGCCGATCATCGTGCATGACGTGAAGCGCGGCAAAACCGAGGTGATCTGCGGCCAGGGTCCCGCGCCTGCCAAGGCGACGATTGCGCATTACCGCAGCGAAGGCCTCGACATGGTGCCCGGCACCGGCCTGCTGGCGGCCTGTGTCCCCGGCACGTTTGAATCCTGGATGCTGCTGCTGCGCGATTACGGCACGCTGCGACTGCGCGACGTGCTGGAGCCCGCGATTGCCTACGCCGCCAACGGCTATCCGCTGGTCGAGCGGGCATCGGCGACCATCCAGACGGTCGAGCAGCTCTTCCGAAAGTACTGGCCGACCTCGGCGGCCGTCTATCTGCCGAACGGCGAAGTCCCTCGCCCCGGCACGATCTTCACCAACAAAAGACTTTCAGAGACTTACACCCGCATCCTGAAGGAAGCCGAGAGCGCCGGCGGCGACCGCCTCGCCCAGATAGAGGCCGCGCGAAAGGCGTGGTCGCAAGGTTTCGTCGCGGAAGCGATCGACAGGTTCTGCCGCACCCAGGAAGTGATGGACGTCTCCGGCTCGCCGCACCGCGGCGTGCTCTCGGCCGATGATATGGCGCGCTGGCAGCCGACCGTCGAGGCGCCGCTGACTTACGACTATGGCCGCTACACCGTTTGCAAGGCGGGTGTCTGGAGCCAGGGACCGGTAATGCTGCAGCAGCTCGCGCTGCTGAAAGGATTTGATCTCGACGGGCTCGACCCCGTCAGCCCCGACTTCATCCATCTGCAGGTCGAATGCGCCAAGCTCGCCTATGCCGACCGCGAGAAGTTCTACGGCGATCCCAAGTTCAACGACATCCCGATCGCGACGCTGCTGTCGGACGCCTATAACGACGAGCGCCGCAAGCTGGTCTCAAGGGATAAAGCTTCGCTGGATTTCATCCCCGGCTCGGTCGAAGGCTTTGGTGCCGTCGTGAAGCTGCGTCGCGCCGAGGGCCACCGCGAGGCGGTTGGCGCGATGGGCGCGGGGGAGCCGACCGTCGGCCGCTTCGGCGAGGTACGCGGCGACACCGTGCATTTCGACATCATCGACAAGGCCGGCAACATGGTCTCGTCCACGCCCTCGGGCGGCTGGCTGCAGTCCTCGCCTGTCATTCCCGAGATCGGCTTTTGCCTCGGCAGCCGCGCGCAGATGTTCTGGCTTGAGGAAAACCACCCAGCTTCGCTGGCGCCGGGCAAGCGCCCGCGCACGACGCTGTCGCCGACCATGGCGCTGCGCGACGGCGAGCCGTATCTGGCCTGGGGCTCGCCTGGCGGCGACCAGCAGGACCAGTGGATCACGCAGTTTTTCCTGCGCCACGTCCACGCCAAGCTGAACCTGCAAGAGGCGATCGACGCGCCGGCCTGGCACAGCGAGCATTTCCCGATCTCGTTCTGGCCGCGCACCGCGCGTCCCGGCGTGCTTGTGGTCGAAAACCGCGTGCCGAAGGCGACGGTCGATGAGCTAACGCGCCGCGGGCATATCGTCGAGACCGGCCCCGACTGGTCGGAAGGCCGCCTCACCGCCGCCTCGAAGGTCGGCCCGCGCCGCAGCGCCGCCGCCAATCCGCGGGGCATGCAGGGCTACGCCGCCGGACGCTAAGAATGACTTCGTATCGAGTCGCAGAGCGAGCCCAAGCCACCTCGCCCCGCTTGCGGGGAGAGGTCGGAATTCAAGCGCAGCTTGAATTCCGGGTGAGGGAGCCTCCGCGAGTCTTCTTTGCCCCCGTCTATGCGGAAGCAGCCCCTCACCCCAACACTCTCCCCGCAAGAGCGGGGAGAGGGAGAGAAAGTGTGAGATGACCTGGTCGATCATCGCCCGCGATTCCCGTACCGGCCAAATCGGCATCGCGGTCGCGACCAAGTTCTTCGCCGTCGGGGCGCGCGTGCCGCATATCGCGCCCATGCTCGGTGGCGTCGCCACGCAAGCGCTGGTCAATCCCTACTATGGCATTGATGGCGTCAAACTGCTCCGCGAGGGCAAGTCCCCCAGCGATATCATCGCGACACTGATTGCCGCCGACGACGGCCGGGAGAGCCGACAGTTGCACATCATGGATGCAGGCGGCCGCATCGCCGCCCACACCGGGCGCGAGTGCGTCGACTGGTGCGGGCATGTCGAAGGTGCAGGATTTTCCATCGCCGGCAACATGCTCGCCGGCGCGCAGGTGCTGGACGACACCGCCAAGGCCTATGTCGCCAATGAAAAACTTCCCTTCGCGCAGCGCCTGATCGCGGCCATGAAGGCGGGCGAAGCCGCCGGTGGCGACAAGCGCGGCAAGCAGTCCGCGGCGCTGCTGATCCACGGCGAGGAGGAATGGTCCATTCTCGATCTCCGTGTCGATGACCACGCCGATCCGCTCGCCGAACTCGAACGGCTGGAACAGGTCAGCCGCGAACGCTGGGTGCACTTCCGCCCGTTCCTGCCGACGCGGAGAAATCCGGCCGGAGTCACTGACCGAGCCGTCATCGACGCCTCCGTTCAAGCGGCAACCGCGAGCCAATCGTGACAACCGCGCCTTTGATCGAGATCGAGGGACTGCGCGTCGTTTTTCATGGCGATGATGGCCGCGTTACCCACGCCGTCGATCAGGTGGACCTCACCGTCGCCAACGGTGCCACGCTGGGCCTGGTGGGCGAATCCGGCTGCGGCAAGAGCGTCACGTCGCTGGCCATCATGGGCTTGCTGCCTAAGCGATCCGCCGAAGTGACAGGCGCAATCCGTTTCGATGGCGTCGATCTCCTCGATGTCCCCGACGAGACGCTGCGTGACCTCCGTGGCAACCGGCTCGCCATGATCTTTCAGGAGCCGATGACTTCGCTCAACCCGAGCTTCACGATCGGCGACCAGATCGTCGAAGTCATTCTGCGCCATCGTGGCGGCTCGCGGCGCCAGGCGCGCGATCGCGCCATCGATCTTTTGCGCCGCGTCCACATTCCTTCGCCGGAAAAGCGCATCGACGAATATCCGCACAAGCTCTCCGGCGGCATGCGCCAGCGCGTCATGATTGCGATGGCGCTGGCCTGCGACCCGCGCCTCCTCATCGCAGACGAACCGACCACCGCGCTCGACGTCACGCTGCAGGC
>DATEJC010000370.1:0-3088 GCA_035278345.1 Bradyrhizobium sp.
CGCCTTCTGCGCGTCGGACTTCTCGATCGAGAGCGCCTGAAGCAGGCGCTCGGCGGTCACGAAACTGTCGCCCGCTTTCTGGGCGAGTTGATTGGCGGCCTCGAAGACGCGCGCCATCTCTGGTGCCAGATAGACCTGGCCGGCACCGCCGCCCGACACTTTCGGCATGCGCTTCAGCGTGGCTTCGGTCTCGGCCAAGGCCATGCGGCTGTCGCCGCCCGCGGCGGCGATCAGGCTGGCAGCGAGACCTTCCTCGTCATCGAGCAGAACTTTCAGGAGATGTTCGGGGGTAAACCGCTGATGGCCCTCGCGCAGGGCAAGCGACTGGGCCGACTGAATGAAACCGCGCGCCCGCTCTGTATATTTTTCGAAATCCATGCTTACTCTCCTCCTCGGCACGTCTTAAGGGCCCCAAAAGGCAACCCTTTTTCAACGCCGTCATGGGCTGAACTGGAAGATCACGGCAGGAAGCTGAACCCTCAAAAAGGCATTCCGTTCCGACCGCTCCTTCCGCCCGAGGATATGGGAATGAATTTCCGCGGCCGCAAGGCCCGGACTGATACGAGCGGGGAAAACATGAAAAAAACCAGCCGCAAGGAGGCAGAGGGACGGCGGCAAATTTCCCGGCTGGAGCGCCTCCTCTTCCGCATCGACGCCCAGCATAAAAGCCTGGGCTGGGCCTTCAGGGAGATCGAAGCAATACCGGGCCTCGTCTTCGAACTCGGGCTCGGCCATGGCCGCACCTATGATCACATGCGCCGGCATTTGCCGGAGCGTGAGATCTTCGTCTTCGACCGGGAGATCGACTGTTTTGCCGATTGCCGGCCAGACGATGGCCATCTGGTGCTGGGCCAGCTCGCCGAAACGTTGCCTGCGTCCGCCGCGCGTTTCGGCGGCAAGGCGATCCTCGTCAATTCCGATGTCGGCACCTATGACGAAGCCTACAATGTCGCGGTAGCCGAATTGGTGAGCCGGCATCTGCCGCCGCTGCTGGCGCCAGGCGCGATCGTCCTGTCGGATCTGCCGCTGACACTCGCGGGCAGTAAACCGGTGCGGCTACCGCCCGGCGCGCGCGACGAGCGGTTTTTCATCTATCGCGCGGCGGGCTGAATTTCGCTCAGTCGGCTTGTGGCGCATCTTCGGAATCAGGACGCGTCGTGTCAGAGGCCGCGGCTTCGCGGCGGGGCCGCCTTCCGCGACCTTGGCCGCCGGCCGGACGCTTCAGGAAAGACGGCTGCGGGCCGTCCCATTTTTCGTTCACGCCATTGACTTCGGCGGCTGGCGCCGGCGCGGGTTCGGCGCTCTGGACCGGAGCCGGCCTTTCCGGCTCGATTACCGGCTGCGCTTCGCTCTCTTCGCGCCGCTGGTAATGCTGCTGGTTCTGCTGATTGCCGAAGCGGCCCTGTTCATTGCCCTCACCGCGGTTGCGGTCCCAGCGCGGACGGAAGCGGTCACGCCGGTCGTGGCGGTCGCGTCCCTGGCCCTGCTGGTCGGGTCCGCGATGGCCCTGCTGGAAGTCGCGGCGCATCTCGCCCGCATCGAAGCCTTCCGGCTGATCGCCTGCTTCACTGCCGAAACTCGGCCGTTCGCCGATCTCCGGCTGGGCGTCATCGCCCTCAGGCCCTGCGTCCATTTCATCCTCATCGCCGAAGTCCTCTTCCGGCCGGCGATATTGCTGCTGCATCTGCTGCTGATAGGCCTGGGCCGCGGCGAGGATGCGCAGATAATGCTCCGCATGCTGATAATAGCTCTCGGCCATCACAATGTCGCCGGAGACTTGCGCGTCGCGCCCGAGCTGGAGGTACTTGTCGGCCACCGTTTGCGCCGTGCCGCGCACCTTCACATCGGGGCCATTGCTCTCGTAGACGCGATTGAGCGGGTTTCCGCCGCCGCCACCACCGCCGCCGCCATTGTGACGACGATTACGGCCGCGGCCCCGCTTGTTGTGCTGCCCTGGTCTCATTTTCCACTCATATAATTAATTCAGATTCATATTGTCCGCGGTTTTCCCACACGCAGAATCACATCATGCCGCTCCGGCATAATTTCTGATCGACGATCGACTCTCAAACGAGCCCTGCCAAATCGGTCCCTGTGGTTTAGGTAAGGTCTGTCCTGCCTGAGAACGTGTCCTGGCCCGGACCCGCTACATTTCGACCGCGCTAATCTTCACGTGGATGGGACCTTTTGCCCTCCGGGGCCGCCCCGTCACCTGCCGTCTAGCGCCAATCGCAACGGGCAGAACGAAATACCACAAGTAACGTAGCCCTTCCCCTCCTCATTTCCAACCCCTTTTTTGTCGCGCCTCAAGCATGACTGAAGCCCAAGCAGCGCACATGTCCGGCAAGATCCGGCCAGCGGTTCTTGGAAGCGAAACCCTGAGTTCCAAAAATATCTTCGATTTCAACCGCTTGCCCTTCGCCAATCTCGACGACGACATGCCCCCGGGGAGACAGGAACCGGCCCGCCGCGGCGGCGATCTCGCGATAGGCCTGGAGCCCGTCAGGCCCAGCGACCAAAGCTGTCTCTGGGTCAAAGTTCCTCACCTCGGGCGCCAGCGTCGGGAGAATCGCCCGGGCGATATAGGGCGGATTGGAAAGGACGAGGTCGAAGGGGCCGCTGACGCCCGCAAACCAGCTGCCATGGGCGAAAGTGCAGCGTGACGAAACGCCATGACGCTCGGCATTCTCACCTGCCACGGCAAGCGCGGCGGCGGAAATATCCGTCATCACCGCATGGGCTTTGGGACGCTCGGCCAGAAGCGTCACACCGATGATGCCGGAGCCGGTGCCGAGATCGATGACCCGGCAGGGCCGATCGGCAGGCATGAAAGCGAGCGCTGCCGCGATCAGCGTTTCGGTGTCGGGACGCGGGTCGAGTGTCGCCGGCGTGATGCGAAAGCTGCGGCCATAGAACTCCCTCTCGCCGAGGATTCGCGAGACGGGCTCGCCCGCGAGGCGGCGGCTGAGGAAGGCGTTGAACGTCAGCGCCGCCCCCGGCGCGACCAGCCGCTTTGGATCAGCGATCAGGGCCTCGTGACTGATGCCCGCCGCCCGCTGCAGCAGGAGTCTCGCATCGAGTCCCGGTG
>DATEJC010000371.1:0-4575 GCA_035278345.1 Bradyrhizobium sp.
CTATCTGAAAACGCCGACCCGCCTTGATGCCCTGCACGAGGGCGCGATCCGCCTTGATGCAGGCAGCGACATCCGCATCCTGCCCGGCATCGCCCAGGCCCGCGGCGACCGGCCCGACGTCATGCGCGGAGAAGAGACGCAGCTGCTCGGGGTGACCGACGCCGATTTCACCGGCCTCGTTTGCATCCCCGGCACGCACAGCAAATGGATCAGGATCGAGGCGGGCGAAGTCGTCGAATTTTCGACCTACATGACCGGCGAGCTGTTCGCGGTGCTCGCCCGGCACAGTATCCTCGCTTACGCGATCGAGGCGACCGATCCGTTTGCCGCCGGTAGCGCGGCGTTCCGACAAGGCCTTGTAGCGGCTCAAGCTGCGCCGGCGGGGCTAACCTCGTCGCTTTTCCGACTGCGCGCCGCGCAGCTGCTCAACCTCGAGCAGCGCGCCGATGGCGCAGCGCGGCTGTCGGGCCTGCTGATCGGAACCGAAATCGCCGATGCGGTAGAGCGGCACGGTCCGCCGCAATCCCTGCGGTTGCTGCGGGCCGGTCGTCTTGGCGAACTCTATGAGATCGCGCTCCGCGAGCGCGGCTTCGACGTCAACGCGGTAGATGCCGACCAGGCCTCACGGCTGGGACTCGGCAAGGCCGCCATCAACATCTGGGGAGCGCAGTTCTGACATGACGCAGCCGGTTCCGTGGCCGAAGGTGAAGCGCTCGCTCGTGGCGATCCTGCGCGGCATCCGTCCCGATGAGGCGGAGGGGATTGTCGAGACGCTGATCGACAGCGGCTTCGAACTGATCGAGGTGCCGCTGAATTCGCCGGAGCCGTTCGTCTCGATCGAGCGCCTGTGCAAACGCTTCGGGGAGGACTGCTTGATCGGAGCGGGCACCGTTCTCGACCCGGCCGACTGCGCGCGCGTTGCCGATCTTGGCGGCCGGCTGATGGTCAGTCCGAACGTCGATGCCGATGTTCTGGCGACGGCAACAATGCGGCAGATGATCACCATGCCCGGCGTCTTCTCGCCAACCGAGGCATTTCTCGGGCTGCGCTGCGGAGCCTCGGCCCTGAAATTCTTTCCTGCCTCGGTCCTCGGACCATCGGGCATTGCCGCTCAGCTTGCCGTGCTTCCGAAGGATACGGTGGTCGGCGCTGTCGGCGGCGTGTCGGACAAAAATCTCTCCGACTACATGGCAGCCGGAGTGAAGGCGTTCGGGCTTGGCAGCAGCCTCTACCGCCCGGGCATGACGCAAGCCGAGGTGCGCAAGACGGCGCAGGCGTCAATCCTCGCCTATGACCGCGCTGGCTGAGGTCTTTGCCTCAGCGCACCACGAACGTGACCTTGTTCTCCAGCAGCGCGGCCTTTGCCGGCGATGGCTGCTCGATCTGCTGGCTACGCTCCGCCTTGCGCCGTGCGTCGAGCCAGTTCGGGAACCACATGGCGATCGACGGGAATGCCAGCACCAGCACGACGCAGATGCACTGGATCACCATGAAGTCAGCCATGCCGCGGTAGATCACCCGTAGATTCCATTCCCGCACCACCTGCTTCAGGTAATAGGCCGACATCGCCACCGGCGGCGACAGGAAGGCGGTCTGCAGCACCACCGCGACGATGCAGCCGAACCACACCATGTCATAGCCGAGCCCCTTGGCGACGGGCGCGAGCAGCGGAAGGAAGATCAGCACGATCGCCGGCCATTCGAACGGCCAGCCGAGCAGGAAGATCACCGTGAGCAGCAGCGACATCGTTCCCCATGCGGGCAACGGCGCCGCGAGCAGCATGTTGGTGATCCAGTTGGCGGTGCCGAGCCAGGCGAACACGGCGCCGAACACGTTGGAGGCCACCGCGAGGAACAGCACCATGCTGGTGGTCGCCAGCGTATTGTAGCAGGCATCCAGCAATCCCTTCCAGGTGAACTTGCCGTAGCCGACGACGAGCAGGATAGCGCCGAGCGCGCCGAGCGCTGCGGCCTCCGCGGCCGTGGTCAGCCCGACCAGGATCACGCCCAGCGTCATGATGGTGAGCACGGTGACGGGGACGAGGCCGACCAGGCATTCCCACAGCACGATCTTGACGGAATCCGACCGCTCCTCCTTCGGCACGGGCGGGCCAAGCTTCGGATTCCAGTAGCTGCGCGCCACCGTGTACACGATGTACATGCCCGACAGCAGGAAGCCGGGTCCAAACGCGGCCGCGTAGAGATCGATGATGCCGATATCGAGCACCGGCGCCATCACCACCAGCATCACCGAGGGCGGAATGAGGATGCCGAGCGTGCCGCCGGCGGCAATCGCACCGGCCGACATGCGGGCGTCATAGCCGGCCTTGATCATCATCGGGCCGGCCATGATGCCGAGCAGCGCGACGGTGGCGCCGACCGTGCCGGCGGCGATGCCGAACAGCGTCGCGGTCACGATGACGACCACGTAAAGCGCGCCGTTGACGGGCGCGAACAGGTCGCGGAACGCCTTGAATAGTCGTTCCATCAGCCCCGCCTGGTCGCATATGTATCCCATCAGGATGAACATCGGCACCGCGACGAACTCGTCCTGTTTCATCAACCCGATGGTCTGCAGATAGGCGAGGTTGAAGACGCGTACACCGAGGCCGAAATAGCCGAAGATCAGCGCAAGGAAGAGCAAAGTGAAGCTGATCGGCAAGCCGATGAAGATCGCCGCCAGCATCACCAGCAGCATGATCGCGCCGAGGAGTTCGAGACCGGTCATACTTCCAGCTTCTCCCGATGTGCGAACTCCCGCCCATAGCGGATCTGATAGATACACTTCAGCGTTTCGGAGACGCCCTGAATCATGAAGAGCAGCGCCGACATCGGGATCGAGGCGCGGAACGGCCACATGATCGCCCGCCAGATACTCTCCTGCGAGCGTTCGCCGAGCATGAACGAATTCCAGGCATCGTCGACGCTGATCAGCATCATCGTCATCATCGTCGGGAAGAACAGGACGATGTAGGAAGCAAAGTCGATGATGCCCTTGGTGCGCTCGCTGTAATTGTCCCAGAAGATATCGGTGCGCACATGAGCGCCCTTGAGTAGCGCGTACCCACAGCCCAGCATGAAGGCCGCGCCGTTCACCATGTAGCTGGCTTCGTAGACCCAGATGGTGGGCGAATGGAAGAAATAGCGCGCCACCACCTCATAGGTGATCGATGCGACGAGAAACAGCATCGTCAGCGCAATCAGCTTGCCACCGATGTCCGAGAACTGGTCGACCCACCGGATAACGGCGTAGAACGCCGACGGGAAATCGCCCCTTGCATCCTCGGCGCCCGCGCGTGCGGTATCTGCCGGCATCGATGCCCCCTTTTTCCGCAGTGTCACGTAACGTGCTGCGCGCGGCGGGCGCCGGTAGGTTCGGCCGCCCGCCGCGGTATCGCTTGTCGATCCGGCCCGCTACTTGGCGGAAGCGGTCCCGGTCGTGCGGTACATCTTGTCTTTCCAGTAATAGAGGCCGGCGAAGTCATACGGCGGGAACCAGGACAGGCGGAAGGGCACCACGGATTCCGCGTACTTCTTCTGGCTGTCGTAGACCTTCTTGTAGAAGTCGTTCTTCGCCACGTACTCGGTCTGGATCTTTTCCCACTCGTCGAGGAAGTTCTTCAACACCTCGTCCGGCGTGCGGTGGATCTGGACGCCGTCCTTCAGCAGTTCCTGGCAGGCTTCGGCGGTTTCGCGGTTGAAGGCGAAATTGCGCATCGTGGTGGCGTAGACCGATGCCACCTTGACGATCTCCTGCAGGTCCGGCGTCAGCTTCTTCCAGACGTCGGCGTTGAACATCAACTGCCCGCCGGTGACAGGCTCATGCATGCCCGGCGTGTAGTAGTGCTTGGCCACCTTGTGAAGGCCGAGCTTCTTGTCCTCGAGGCAGTTGATCCACTCGGCACCCTCGATCACGCCGCGCTCCATCGCGGGCACGATTTCCTGTCCGGGGATGGTCACGACCGCAACACCGAGCCTGCCATAGGTTTCCGCCCCGATACCGTAGATACGGTATTTCAGGCCCTTGAGGTCGGCTAGGCTGTTGATCGGCTTCTTGAACCAGCCGAGCCCCTGCGGGTAGTCGGTCGGAATCGGGAAGCCGACGATGTTCAGCTTGAGGACGTCCTTGTAGAACTCGTCGAGCAGCTTCATGCCGCCGCCGTCAAAGTACCAAGCATAATAGTCGCTGCCGTCCATCCCGAATAGCGGCCCGTGCGACATCGGAATGGTCGCGGTGTTGCGGCCCTGGATGTAGCCGAACGGTGCCATGCCGACGTCGAGCACGCCCTTCGAGGTCGCGTCGAATACTTCGAAAGGCGGCACGATCGCGCCGCCCGGCAGTGCCTCGACTTTGAGGCGGCCGCCCGACATCTTCTCGACGCTTTCGGCCCAGAGCTTGAAGATCAGATGAAGGTTGGCAGCCGCGGGATGCGAGGACTGTCCCTTCAGAAGCAACGGCGTCGGAGCGGCCTGAGAAAACACGGGGGCCGGCGAGGCCAAGAAAATACCTGCAATCGCCAAGGCGAGCAGGTTCGTCATGCGCTTACGCATTTCCCTTCTCCTCCCTTTGGCGCCA
>DATEJC010000372.1:0-4395 GCA_035278345.1 Bradyrhizobium sp.
CCGCCGATATGGTTGCGGAATTCGTCCGCGGCGGTGACGCTCTCCGCCGCGGTTCGGACATCCTGAATCGCTGCGCTGCTCATCGGGGATTCCTTTTAATGCCAGATCGCAATGGCGCAGATGGTGGAGACGGCGAGGCCCACCAGCACCGGTACCATCACGATCCGTACGATCTGGAACACCGGGACGCGCGCAAAGCCGGCGACCGCGATCAGCGAGGACCATGCGACCAGCGTGCCGCCACCGGTCCACACCGCGCCCATCTGGCCGATCGCGGCCAATGTCGCGGGGTCAAGCCCTGCGCCGGGGGCGAGCGCGCCTGACAGCGAGCCGGTGAGGGGAAGGCCGGCAAATCCCGATCCGTCGATGCCCGTGATCATGCCTACGATCAGGACGCCGAAGGCGACGAAAGCCTTGCTGCTGGGAATCCAGCCTTGCGCGGCTTGAATGAGCTCGAACAGCAGGTTCGGCGCCTGCGCCGCCTGGACGCCAAGGATCGGCGCGGACAGGCTTTGATCGGCGCCGAGGAAAAAGAAGCCTGCAATCGGCAGCACCGATCCCATGGCCTTGAAGGCGAAGACGAAGCCCTCGGTCACGTGGTCGGCGCTGGCGTCGAGGAAGCGGCGCATCGGATCGGTGGCGAAAGAGGCGAGGATCATCAGCACGGCAGCCACGCCGCCGACCAGGGCCGCAGCGTCGCCGCCCTTGAGATCGCGGCCGATGCCGAGTTTGGAGGCCACCATCACCGCGATCACGCAGAGAAACGCCACCGGCGTGGCGATGGCGAACAGGCGCGACCAGAATTCGCGGCGCGCCGGGACGGCAGCCAGGGTCTTGTCGATCTGCGCCTGGGTCGCGAGCGGCGGCTGACCTTCCGCGGTGCCGCGCGCCATCTCGGCCTTGTCGAAGGTGCCTTCCTGCTCGACACGCGCCAGCTCGCCATTACTGGTCTGCGCCTGCCAGCGCTCGAGCGCCTTGTCGTCGGGCCGGGTGATGCTCTTGCGGATCGCGACATAGGCGAGCACCAGCGCGATGAGGCCGGTTATCAGCGACAGCACCAGCGCCCGGTCGGCCACGACAGCGGCGCTGACACCGGCGCCCGCGGCCTTGGCGCTGATCGCCGGAGCAACGCCGATGATGTAGTCGGAGGACAGCGCCATGCCCTGACCGGCGATAGCAATGGCCAGCGCGCCGGCGATCGGCGGCAGACCCGCGGCAATGGCGGCCGGCAGCAGCACCGCGGAGACCAGCGGCACCGCCGGCGTCGGCCAGAAGAACAGGGAAATCACATAGGTGATCGCTGCCAGCACGAAGTAGGCGGTGTGGCCGTTGTTCATGACGGCGCGAAACGGCTCCACCATGCGAATGTCGGAGCGCAGCACCTTGAGTGAGTTCAAGAGCGCCGTCATCAGCGCAATCACCAGGAAGATGTTGAACAACTCCTTGGCTGCGGTGAAGCTCGCGTTGAAGATACTGCCCAGCGCCAGCACCGGACTCTGGGTCCATGCCAGCGCGACAAGGAATGTCGCGACGACGGAAGGGACCACGACATTGGCGCGGCAGATCATGGTCAGGACAATGATGGCGACGCCGAGCAAATAGACCCAATGCGCGGCAACGATCGAAACGTGCGGCTGAATGCTCATTTGTTGTTTCCCCCGAGAGCGCGACCTCATATTGTATACTGTATGCTATATTGGCAAGCGCAAACTGCGAGCGCATGGCAAAAGCAGGATGATATCCATTGCCAAACTCACTGTTAGGCAAGGTATATCAATTGCTTAATTGCCTGAATTATATGACGCGCCGAGTTTGCGATTGACAGGCGTTCTGAAAACCGATCTAAGTGTATACTGTATACTATTGGGCCGCATGACCGGAACGAGACAGCCCATCCTTCAGCTCAGGAGCGCGACATGCAGAAGCTTATGAATCACGTGGAATTTCGCACGGCCCTCGAAAACGCCATCAAGGGCAAGAGCGCCAACAAGGCGCCCTTCAGCATTGCCTGGGCCAGCGGCAAGCTCAGTCGCGATCACCTCGCCCGCTGGGCGGAGAACCACTATCACTATGTCGGCCCGTTCGCGGATTATCTCGGCTACATCTACTCGCGCATGCCGGAGCAGTACCAGGAAGCCAAGGATTTCCTGCTCGCCAACATGTACGAGGAGGAGATCGGCGGTGACCGCCACACCGACCTGCTGATCCGTTTCGCCGAGGCCTGCGGCACCACCGCCGCGCGGGTCAAGGATCCCGACAACATGACTGCGACGACCCGCGGGCTGCAGAGCTGGTGCTATTCGGTGGCGATGCGCGAGGACCCGATCGTGGCGGTTGCCGGCCTCGTCGTCGGCCTGGAATCGCAAGTGCCCTCGATCTACCGCAAGCAGACCCCGACGCTGCGCGAGAAGTACAAGTTCACCGACGAGGAGGTCGAATTCTTCGACCTGCACATCGTTTCGGATGAAATCCACGGCGAGCGCGGCTACCAGATCGTGCTGGAGCACGCCAATACGGTGGAGCTGCAACAGCGCTGCCTGAAGATCTGCGAGATCGGCGCGCAGATGCGACTGCTCTACACCACCGCGCTCTATCACGATTATGTAGCCAAGGACATTCCGCTGTCGGATCTCGACATGGTCGAGAACAAGGTGCCCGCGGAAGAGCGCGCGCTGCTGCAGGCCTGAGGCGAGCGCGGAGCGATAGCCTTATGCCAAACGTCGTCTTCCACCGCAACGGCCAGACCTTTCACGGCGAGATCAAGGAAAACACCAATCTCGTGGTGCGGGCCGGCATCAGGCAGTTTCCGTATCCGAACTTCCTGTACGGCTGCGGCATGGGCAAATGCGGCAAATGCGCCTCGCTGATCATCAAGGGCGGCGAGCATTTGCCGGAGCCGAACTGGAAGGAGAAGAAGCGCCTCGGCGAGCGGATCGAACGCGGCTACCGGCTCGCCTGCCAGCTCTGGCTCTCCCACGACATCGAACTGTCGCAGGAGGCGACGCCGCTCGCCGACGTCGTCGCGCCGGCCAGCACGGGCTGATTCAATCGGCGCCGCGGCCACGAAGGAAAGATTCCATGTATGTGATCCTGACCAGCAAGGACGGACTATTCCGGACCGAGATCATCGACGGCCTGCGGCCGCTCGCCACCTACGACTATTTGTTCTACGGCACCAGGAAGGCTACCTTCGTGATCGCCGAGCTGCTCAAGGACACCAAGATCCGGGTGATCGACGAGGCGTGGTCGCCGGAGATCGTCAACGAAGTGCCGTCAAAGTTCCTGGAAAAGTTCGAGACGGCGGAGCGCGCCTTCGGCGAGCTGCAGCATCTGACGACCTTCGGCCACATGCAGACTGAGCTGCGCAAGCACTGACGTCCCGCCCGCCATGATCGAGATCATCTTTCTCACCAATGACGGCAAGACCGTCACGGCGCCGCCGAACAGCAACCTGTTGCGCATTTCGTTGCGCGAGCAGGGCGGCATTCCCTTCAAGTGTGGCGGTGGATTGTGCGGGACCTGCAAGTGCCGCATCGAGAAAGGGTTGGAGAATACCGATGCGATCAAACCGAAGGAGCGCAAGCACCTGACCGACGAGCAATTTGCCGCCGGCTATCGCATGGCTTGCCAAACCTTCGTCAACGGCAATGTCAGCGTCTCCTGGACGCCGCGAGCCGTTCCCGGCCGTCAGCCATCCGAGGCCACGGAACCGTGAGCGGCCGTTAACGCTCCGGCGGCACCTTGATGGTATACAGTCTGCCGTCTAAACCAAGGCCGCGCCGGATTCGGCATGGCTGAGCGGATCGCGCATGGCACACACGGCAATGTCCAAACAACGTCTCGGTGACGACCATCTCTCGCTGCACGGCAGGGTGATCGAGGAGCTGCGTCAGGCGATCTTGAGCCGCAGGCTCAAGCCCGGCGAACGGCTGGTCGAGGGCCGTCTTGCCGACGAGTTCGGCGTGTCACGCAATCCCGTGCGCGAGGCCATCCGCGTGCTCGCCTCCGAGGGCCTCGTCGAGGTGACGGCGCGCCGTGGCGCTTCCGTTATTTCAATGTCGGACGAGGAAGCTCGCGAGACCATCGAGGTGCGCGCCTTGCTGGAGGGACAGAACGCGCGGCTGGCCGCCCGCCGCCGCGACGAGGATGTGCTGAAGCGGATCGAGGCCGTGCTTCGTCAGGGGACGGATGCGGTCGCCGCGAAGCGCTACGACCTTCTGACCGGGCTCAACCAGAAATTCCATCACGAGCTGGCGGAAGCCGGGCGCAATCGCGTGCTCGGCGACCTGCTCAAGCGGCTGCGCGAGCGCACCGCAATGCTGTTCTCACCGGCCGATCCGGTGCGCCAGGCGCTGAACTGGGAAGAGCATGCCGGCATCCTGCGGGCGATTATCG
>DATEJC010000373.1:0-6551 GCA_035278345.1 Bradyrhizobium sp.
GCGCGGCAATGGGGAGCTGCCCTGTAAGTTTGTGGCACCTCAATGATGCGCGTCGCCTTGTGTGTGCAATGATTGACCGCTAGAAAATTTGCAGGAAATGCTTCGCCGTTCAAACAAAGATTGAAACAGATGAACGTCACCGCGCCCTCCCGCACGATTTCCGCCGCACAGAAAGTCGAACATTTCGACGTGCTGATCGTCGGCGCCGGCATCTCCGGTGTCGGCAGCGCCTATCATCTCACCAAGCAGATGCCCTCCACTTCCTTCGTCGTGCTGGAAGAGCAGGAGACGTTCGGCGGCACCTGGTGGACACACAAATATCCGGGCATCCGCTCCGACAGCGACCTGCACACCTTCGGTTACAGCTTCAAGCCCTGGGTCGGCCCGCCGATCGCGACTGCGGAAGAGATTCTCGCCTATATGGGCGAGGTGATCGAGGACAACGGCCTCGCCAAACATATCCGCTACAACCATCACATTTCTCACGCGAGCTGGTCTAGCAAGACCAATCTCTGGACCATCGACGCCGTCAACAAGGTCACCGGCGAGGCTCAGCGCTTCACTGCGAACTTCCTCTGGATGTGCCAGGGCTACTATCGCCATTCCCAAGGGTTCACGCCGGAATGGACCGATATGGACAAGTTCAAGGGCAAGATCGTGCATCCGCAGACCTGGCCCAAGGATCTCGTCACCGAAGGCAAGAAGATCGTCGTGATCGGCTCCGGCGCCACCGCCGCGACGCTGATCCCGAATCTCAAATGCGCGCATGTCACCATGCTGCAGCGCTCGCCGACCTATTTCCGCACCGGCCGTAATGCGATCGAGATCGCGGAGGAGCTGCGCCGGCTGCAGATCAAGGAAGAGTGGATCCACGAGATCGTGCGGCGAAAGATCCTGTTCGAGCAGGACTGGTTCACCAAGCGCTGCTTCGCCGAGCCGGATGCCGTGAAGAAGGAACTGATCGGCGCCGTCAGCGCCGTGCTGCCGGAAGGTTTCGATGTCGAGCAGCATTTTACGCCGAGTTACCGGCCGTGGCGCCAGCGCATCGCCTTTGTGCCGGACGCCGACCTGTTCCAGGCGGTGAAGGATGGCAAGGCCTCAGTCGTCACCGACCATATCGACCGCTTTACCGAGAAGGGCATTCTGCTCAAGTCCGGCAAGGAGCTCGAGGCCGACATCATCGTCACCGCCACCGGCTTCAACCTCAGCATCCTCGGCGATATCGCCTTCGAGATCGACGGCAAGCCGCTCGATTTTGCCGACACCGTCACCTATCGCGGCATGATGTTCACGGGCGTGCCCAACATGGCCTGGGTGTTCGGCTATTTCCGCGCGAGCTGGACGCTGCGCACCGATCTCGTCGCCGATTTCGTCTGCCGTCTGCTCGCTCACATGAAGGAGAAGGGCGCGAGGCGCGTGGTGCCGACCTTGCGCACGCAGGACGACAACATGCCGTTGCTGCCGTGGATCGACGAAGAGAATTTCAATCCCGGCTACATGCTGCGGCACATGAATCTGTTGCCCAAGCGCGGCGACAAGCCCGAATGGCAGCACACCCAGGATTACTGGGCCGAAAAGGATGAAATCCCGGCGATCGATCTCGACGATTCCGCCTTCGTGTACGGCTGAGACGGTTCGTGTTCCATCAAGCCGGCTGCCGGCGGGACGGTGTGACAATGCCGGCGAGGATGACGGCGAGAATTCCAGTCAGAAATATCCCGTCGAACGTTCCCGCACCGCCGATCGACGCAACCGGCGCGCCCATCGTGCCGATCTTGTCGAGATTGAGCAGGTCTGCGCCGACCAGCGTTCCGATCGAGCCGCCTATATAGGCCAGTGGCGGCGCGTATTCGCGGGACAGCACAAGAGCGACGATCGCAGTGGCCGCCACCGGCACAAGGACGGGCACCGCAATGCCAATTCCCTGTATCGGCGTCGCCAGGGAGTTGACGGTGAAGGCGATAACCGTGATCGCGAGGACAGCCTTGAGCCAGAGTTCGTATCGAAGCACGAGATAGATCGACATAAGGGCTGGAATGACAGCACCGCCGACATTCACCGCGAGCACCGTGCCCGGGGAGGTCACCAAAGGCACGACGTATCGCATGCCAAAGAAGTCGACGACCCCGGCCGACCGGATCGGGGGCCCGTGCAACACGGTGATCGGAATGTTGAAATAGCTGCCGATCAGGGAGCCGAACAGCAGCAACAGCGCGACGCCCGGACCTACCCCGAGCCGCATGTAGGCAGATCTCAGAACATGCAACTGAATCAGGATGACCAGCCCGGCAAGGAGAAGCACCAGGAGAGAGAAGAATCCGGGCGTCAGCGGCAGATAATGAACGTCCATGGGTCGGAATTGCCTAGCTCGCTTCGCCCGCCACTCTATTCAGGTATTGATCGGACAGGCCGGAGCAAGGGGTCGCCACCCCCGGCTTTGTCAGCCGCTTTGTGGCTTACCCGCGGGTTCCCGATCAGGGTTGCGTGCAGCAGATAGCGGTCAGGCCCCGGCGTCACCGCATCGAACGGCCAGCAGGTGGAGAGCACGAGCTCGTATTCATTGCTGGATGGATCGATCCCGAATTGATCGAAGCGGACGACTGAATGCGAGTCTGCAAGATAGCGAAAGACGTTGCCGTCCCGCCGCGTCACCTCGATCACATCGCCGATCCTGACGTCCTTGAGAAAACGAAAATGCGTGTCGCGATGCGCGGAATAGACCGCAACGCCGCGCTCGCCGGCATTGGCCGTGAGCTCGACATGGCCCGGCCCGAAGGCCAGTGCCTGGCCGCTCGAGCCCGCCAGCACGATCGCGCTGGCACTGAGGCGCTTCACCTCGATCCGCGCCACCGGCCAGGTATCGGCCCACGACCACGGCTTGGTGTCGCGCCCGGTCGCGATGGTCTCGGCAAATGCGCGCTGCAGCAGCACCTGCGCCAGCAGCGCCTTGGCATGGATGTAGGCGCCTTGCCCGAACAGGATCAGGCCGGCAAGCGCGAGAGGCAGAGGGAAGAAGAAGCGTTTCATGGTCGCTGTCCTTCCGTCATTGCGAGTCGCGGGCTCCTCGCAATGACGGTGGTGAGAGAAACCTCGCGCGCGCGGCCGTGGGCGATACAAAGCCGCGCGCGCTTGGACGGAGCAGGCTGGGGGACACCTCTCCATCATCCGCGTCAGAGGGGGGCGTACTGACGGCGGGTGATCAGGAACAGCACGAGGCCGATGCCGAGCAGGATGGCGCCCGCGATCATCTTGATATCGGCGTCGGTCGCGGTCTTCGGCAGCGAGACCGCGGCGGGCGCCGCTGTCGGCACAGGCGACCGCTGCTTCAGCACCGCGTGCTGGACCTTGGCATCATCCGCGCGCCGCTCCTGCGGGGCCTTCAGTTGCTCTCGCCCGCCAAACACCTTCTCGAACTCCCAGCCGGAGGGCAGGTTGAGCGGCAGCTCGGCCAGCTTCAGCGTCTCGCCATCGGGGCGGCTCGGCGTCTTGTCGACTGCAATGAGGCTGGTCAGCCGCGTCACGAGCTGATGCTCCAGCGCGAGCGCAAGCACCGCCTTGTCGGCCTCCTGCGGCGTCGACTGCCGCATGGTGCGCGACACTTCGGCATCGGCGATCTTGCGATGCGCCCACAGCTTGGAGAGGCCCTTGCCTTCGGCGGCGTTCGCGAGCGGCAAGGTCACCGACCACGGCCGGTCGCCGATGCGGCCCTTGATTTCGACCGAGCCCGCAAGCTTGTCGAGCTTGGTCGCCAGCACCAGCGGCTCGCCGCGATAGACGTCGGGCAAGACGGCCGGCGTCATGTCCGCCTTCGCTTCCGAGAATTTTGCCGAAAGGCCAGTCACCGCCGGATTCTCCAGCTTGGAGAACAACCCGCGCATCCGTTCCTCGACCTGCTCGGTCGAGCCGATATGGGTGAAGGCGCCGCGGCCGAGCTCGGCGGCGCGGGTCATCAGGAAGGTGTTGGGCGCAGAGCCGATACCGACCATGAAGATCCGCGAGCGGCCGCGCAGCGCCGAGATGGTCTCGAACATCTGCTCCTCATTGCCGATCGCGCCATCGGTCAGAAACACCACCTGCCGCACATAGGAGGTATCTTCGCGATTGGTATCGCTCAGCGCAGCGCGCATCGCCGGCAACATTTCCGTGCCGCCTTCCGCCTGCAGCGCGCTGACAAAGGACGTGGCGCGTCCGACATGCGGGCTATCTGCCGGCACCGGCGAGGGGAACAACACCGTCATGGTGTGATCGAAGCGGATCACGTTGAAGCGGTCGCTAGGCTGCAGCCGGCCGAGCGCGTAGAGCAAGCTCGCCTTGGCCTGCACGATCGAGGTACCGCCCATCGAGCCGGAATTGTCGATCACGAAGATGACTTCGCGGGCGAGCTGTTTCTGCATCGCATTGTCGATCGACGGCGGCGTGACATAGGCGAGCAGATAATCGGCATCGCCGACATGCTCGCGGAAAAGCCCGACCGACGGCGCCTTCTCCGCGGCCGGCATCCAGGTCAGCTCGAAATCGCGATCCGCCGGCACCACGCCTTCGGCAAGCCGGATGATCTGCGAGGAGTCGCTGACCTTCTCGATGTTGACGGGGTGGTGATGGCTCTTCACCTCGCCGAGCGCAAAGCCCGCCTGCAGGCGCACCGTGATCGCGGTGGGATTGATCGGCGCGTGTTCGGCGGGATCGAGCACCGGCGGCGTGATGCGCTCGCGGTCCGGCACCGGATCGGTTGCAGTCGCGCCCCAGCCGCCGCCATTGGGCTTGAACTCGACGCTCTGCACGATCGGCGCGGGATTGTAGCGCGGCGCTACCACCATGGGCACCCGCAACGAGAAGGTATTGCCGTTCTGGTGCACCGGCTCCTGATATTCGATCTGCACCAGCACGGTTTCGCCGGGACCGATATTGGCGACCGAGTTGGTGAAGATGTTCGGTCGCTCCTGTTCGGTCAGCGCCGCCTTCTGCCCGTCCCGCTTGGCCTGTTCATAGATGATGCGGGCCTGCTGGCGCTCCTTGATTTCGCCGACCACGACGCGGTCGCCGACCACCATCTTCAGCGTATCGACCGCGCCGCCGGGCGGCAGCGGATAGACGTAAACCGCTTCCACCCAGTCCTTGGTCGGATTCCGGAAAAGCTGGGTGACGCGGGCGCGGATGGTCGGACCCGACACGGTGAGGTCGACGTCGATGCCGAGCCGGATCGCCTCGGCATAGCCGTCCTCCTTTTTCAGCAGCAGCGCGCCGGACTTGGCGTCGCCCGGCCGTATCAGCGCGGACGATGGCAGGCTGCCCGACCAGGCGGGCTGGAAATTGACGAACAGCGCGGCAAAGCCGATCAACAGGACGGCAGCGCCTTCGGTCAGCAGGAACACGAAAAATTTGGCGGCGCGCCACAGGCGAGGCCTGGCGGCAGCGTCGAGTTCTTCAAGGGCGGTCATGGAGAGAAGCTCCGGGAGGGACGGTATCCACCGCCGCCATCCTTCGAGAAGGCGCGCTGCTTCGCGAGCATAATGATCGGCAATGTTCAGCCGCCGCCGGACGCCAACAGGCGCGGCCGTACGGCGCTTTGCGGTTTTGTACGGAAATGTGCGTCTGCTAGAATGGCGTGGAATCGAAGGGAGCAGGGATGCCATCGCCGGACAAGCAGCTTTCCGCCGAGCAGAGCCGGCAGGTGGCGGAGCTCGTTCGCGAAGAACTCGCGCGCCGCCGCATCTCCCGGCAGGCGCTGGCCGAGCAGGCCAAGCTCAGCCTGTCGACGCTGGAGAAAGTGCTTGGCGGCCGCCGGCCGTTTACGCTCGCCACCACCGTCCGGCTGGAGCAGGCGCTCGGCGTTTCCTTGCGCAAGGGCAAGGGCGCCGACGCAGCCTCGCTTCCGGCGGCCGTCAACGGCGAGGTGTCGCCCGATGGCCTGGGCGCTTACTCGCGCCGCGCTGTGACATGGCTGGAAGGCACCTACATCACCGTGCGGCCGTCCTTCGGCGACAAGGAGACGATCTACGCCTATCGCACCGATATCGCCTGGGATGGGCCTTCGTCATCGCTGGTGTTCCGCGAAGGCGAAAGGCTGGATGCCGCCTATACCCAGTACGGCGAGGTGGCGGTGCCCAACCAGTCCGGCCACATCTATCTCGTCACCAATCGCCACGGCCAGCACCGCCTGATCACGGTCTCGCGCCCGACCATTCTGGGCGAGATGTACGGCATCATCACCACGCTGCTCGCCGGCCGCGGCTCGCTCCTGACGCCGATCGCGGCTCCCATCGCATTCCTGCCGATCAAGCTGATCGCAAAGCCGACGCTCGGCCGCGTCACGAAGGAAGATGCGAACTACGCGACCTACCGCGAGCACCTGCGCAAGACGGTGGAGGAGCCGTTCGCGCTGTTTTTGCGGGGGTGATCTTCTCCCTCGCCCCGCTCTGCGGGGAGAGGGTCGGGATGAGGGGGCTATCCACGCAGTCGGCCTCGCGGCGACCCCTCGCCCCGGATTGCTTCGCAATCCGACCTCTCCCCGTAAAAGCGGGGAGAGGCGAAGAGAAAGCAGCTACGACGCC
>DATEJC010000374.1:0-2388 GCA_035278345.1 Bradyrhizobium sp.
TCCCGATGACCATCGCTACCCGCAAGCTCGGCGCCGTTTTCGAGATTTTGCTGGCCAATCCGCCGGTCAACGCCTTGAATCTGGCAGTGCGCAAGGGGCTTCTCGCGGCACTTGCCGAGGCAATGGCCGATCCTGCGGTCAGCGCGGTGGTGATCCGTGGCGAGGGGCGGGGCTTCTGCGCTGGCGCCGACATCGGCGAATTCGATACGGCCCCGCGCGCGCCGCTTTTGCCCGAAGTGATCGCCGCGGTCGAGGCTGCCACCAAGCCGGTGGTCGCCGCGATCCATGGCGAGGCGCTGGGAGGTGGGCTCGAACTGGCGCTCGCGTGCCACTACCGGATCGCCACGCCCACGGCGCGCCTGGGCCTGCCCGAGGTCAAGCTGGGCCTGCTGCCGGGCGCGGGTGGTACGCAGCGCCTGCCACGGCTGGTGGGTGTAGCCGAAGCGCTGGCGATGATCGTCAGCGGCAGTCCGGTTTCGGGCGCGAAGGCAAAGGACATCGGCCTCGTCGACGAGCTTGCCGGGCTGGAGGATCTTGCCGATCGAGCGGTTGAATTCGCCGCTGCGCAGTCGGCGCCGCGCCGCACCGATGAGCGCGCTCTGGCGGATGCGCCCGGTGCGATCGACCAGTTCATCGCCGATAATCGTCGCCATATTGCCGGTCTCGACGCGCCCAAAGCCTCCATCGAGGCGGTGCGCGCCGCCGCGCAACTGCCACTCGCCGAGGGCCTCGCGCGCGAGCATGCGCTGTTCCTCGAACTGCTCGCCGGCGGCCAGTCGCGCGCGCTGCGCCACGCGTTCCTCGCCGAACGTCTAGCCGCCAAGGTTGACGATCTGCCGCCGGGAACGCCGACGAGGCCGATCGCCACGGTCGGCGTTATCGGTGCAGGCACAATGGGGGCCGGCATCGCCATCAATCTCCTTTCGGCCGGAATCCCGGTGACAATCCTCGACCGCGACGAGGCGGCGCTGCGGCATGGGGTGGACATGATCCGCGCCAACTACACCGCCAGTGCCACCAAGGGGCGGATCGCGGCGACCGACGTCGAGCGTCTGATGGGCCTGCTGACACCGAACCTAAATTACGCAGCGCTGAGCCAATGCGACCTGATCATCGAGGCGGTGTTCGAGGACATGGCGGTCAAGGTCGAAACATTCCGGCGGCTCGACGCCGTCGCAAAACCCGGAGCGATTCTCGCCTCGAACACCTCGTTCCTCGATATAAACGCGATCGCGGCGCAGACCAGTCGCCCGGCCGATGTGCTGGGGCTGCACTTTTTCTCGCCTGCGCACGTCATGAAACTGCTTGAGGTGGTGCGCGGCAAGCAGACTGCGCCCGACATACTGGCGACTGCGATGCAACTGGCGCGCCGCATCGGAAAGCTAGCCGTGCTTGCTGGCGTCTGTGACGGCTTCATCGGCAACCGCATCCTGTTCGCACGACAGGACCAGGCCGACGCGCTGGTGCTGGAAGGAGCGACGCCCGAGCAGGTCGACAAGGTCCATCTTGATCTCGGCATGCCAATGGGGCCGTTCCAGATGGCAGATCTCGCCGGGCTGGACATCGGCTGGCATCGTGATCCCGCGCGCATCGAAAATATGCGCGACGGCTTCTGCGCGATCGGTCGCTTCGGGCAGAAATCGCGTGCCGGCTTCTATGACTATGATGACAGACGAAAGCCATGCAGTTCCGCAACTGCTCAGAAGGTCATCGATGATCATCGCGCCAGCAAGGGAATTGTCGCGCGCGCGATCGGAGAAGAGGAGATAGTGGCTCGGACGATCTATGTGATGGCTAATGAAGCTGCGAAAGTTCTGGAAGAAGGCATTGCGCAGCGTGCGTCGGACATAGATGTCGTATGGCTCTACGGCTATGGCTGGCCGCGCGCCAGTGGAGGCTTGATCCACTGGGCCAATGAAAGGGGGTTGGCCCATATCGTCGATCAGCTGCAGCGCTACGCACATCTGATAGCCGACGACTTTCTGTTATCGCCACTTCTCGTCGAGTGTGCCGAGGGTGGTAGGCAATTGGACCTTGGTTAAGGTCTTACCGAATCTTATGAGACCTCACATGACGAGATTGAGGTCAAGGGGGTTTTAGGGCGACATCGATTGATCTGCCCCCGCGTTTCGGAGCTTTCCCAGGTGCGGATTCCTTCGTGCCGACCGGCGTTGGTGGCATCAACCAGATCCAGGTGGACGCAACGGGCAACCAGATTCCGTTCGCAACCAAGTTCACCGCCACGCTCGGCGCCCAATATCGCGCGCCGCTGATGGGCGGCGCGGACGTCAACGCGCTCTACAATGACGGCTTCTATACCGAAGTGGACGAGGGGCGGCGGCAGGACAATTATGTGCTCGTGAATGCCAGCCTCGGCTGGGTCGCTCC
>DATEJC010000375.1:0-3672 GCA_035278345.1 Bradyrhizobium sp.
GAATGCCGATCCCGGCCAGCCGCGCCCGCGTGACCGGCCCGACGCCCCACATCAACTCGACCGGCAGATCATGCAGGAAAGCAAGTTCGGTGGCGGGATCGACCACCACCAGCCCGTCGGGTTTTGCGACCTGCGAGGCGATTTTTGCCAGATGCTTGGTGCGGGCCACGCCAATCGAAATCGGCAGGCCAAGCTCGTTGCGCACGCGACACCGGATCGTCGTTGCGATCTCGATCGGCGATCCGAAAAGATGCGTGCAGCCGGCGACGTCGGCAAAGGCCTCGTCGATCGAGATGCGCTCGACCAGCGGCGTGAAATCGCCGAGCACGGCGATCGCCGCATTGCCGAGCCGCTGATACTCCCGAAAATGTCCGCCGACGAAGATCAGCTGCGGACATAATTCGCGCGCCCGCCGTCCCGGCATGCCGCCGGCAACGCCGAACGCCTTGGCCTCATAGGACGCGGCAAGCACGACGCCGCCGCCGACCGCGATCGGCTTGCCGCGCAGCGACGGGTCGAGCAGCTGCTCGACGGATGCATAGAATGCATCGAGGTCCGCATGGAGGATGGTGGCTGAACTGTTCATCCCGTCCATCGCGACGATGCAGGGCGATGGCTGGCATAAGAACAAAAAGAGAATGTCAAGTCAATGACGCTTGCGCTGGTCGTAGGCACGCCTACGTCAATCCAATGACGGACTGGTACCTCGTCTGGATTGATGGACCGCGCGGCCCTGAGCCGCAAAAATGGTCGTCGGAGGGAGCCTGGGGCCAGCTCTGGCGCCAGGACGTCATCGTCCGCTTTGCGCTCACGGATCAGGAAGCGAAGCGATCGCTCGACGAACTGGCGCGGGCGCACCCGGTGCCGGTCAAGTAACGCCGGGCTACCAATGTGGTAGCCCGGCATTCGTATTCGTTCCGTGACGTCACCTGCCAGGCTCGATCGGCTTCTCGACCGCCCCGCCGCTCTCGGCCCAGTCCTTGAAAGCGCCGAGGTTGCAGACGTTGGCATACCCCATGTCCTTGAGCACCTTGCCGCTGAGCGCCGACCGCCCGCCGGAGGCGCAATACACGATGATCGTCTTGTCCTTGGTGAAGTTCTTGTCGTGATAGGGCGTCTCGGGATCGGCGCGGAATTCCAGCATGCCGCGTGAGACGTGGATTGCCCCGGCAACCTTGCCGCTCTTCTCCAGTTCGGGCGCATCGCGCACGTCGACCACAAGGGTGTTGCCCTTGGCCATCATCTCCTTCGCCTGCGCCGGCGTGATCCGCGGCACCGCTGCGTTGGCCGCTTCCATCATCTGTTTGACATTTGTTGCCATGAATGGCTCCTCTTCTTTGCTTGGTTGGAGATCACAGGTTGGATGTATTGGCCGGATAGGCCTGCCGACAGTCATCGCATCGCGGAACCCTGCATCTGAATCGACAAAGGCAGGTTCCGGCCCGGCGCCGACCGCATCGAAAAAACGGCCGACGAAGCAGCGGAACGACGCGCAGAGCGCAATGTCGCAAATCTGCACATCGGTGAAGCCGGCCGCCCGCAGACGGGCGATATCTTCCATCGTCACGAGCGAAGCGTCCCTTGCGATCGTGTCGGCGTAGCGCAGCATCTCCACGTCGCGCTCGCTTGAGAGCGCCGAGCGAAAATCGCGCTGCACGGCCAGCACCGCTTCCTTTGAACCCAGGTCCGCAATCAACTGCTTGCCATAGACATGCGAGCAATAGGTGGAGCGCACCTGCCTGGCGGCAACGAAGGTGATCAGCCGCCAGTCGCGGGCCGTCAGCGAAAAGCCGGCGCGGATCCTGTCGACGAATTCCTGGTAGATGGGCAAAAGATCAGGCCGCGCGGTCCAGGCCCGCGCGGCGGACATCACAAAGCCGTTCTGGGCTTTCTGCGCGCTGTACAACTCGGCGATCCGTCCCGTCGCCTCCATCTCGTCCACTGTCTTGAGAAACATCGAAATCTCCGTTCGTGAAACAATTGCCGTGGCCTAATGCCGCGGACGTATGAAATCCGGTCAATTCCGCACGAAAGCGGGGTGTGGCCCAATCGGCCGCATCGGCAAGCCTGAAAAAACTGCTTCTGCCGGACCGGGCGGTGAACTAAGGCCGGGCGAGCGCTGACACAATGATCGGTGCGCTCAGATTCTTTGCCGAGACGCTACGCATCGCGGTTGCAATTTTTAGTGAGACGATATGGACGTTCTGTCCGAAGTTCTGCGCGTCATCCGCGTGTCGGGCGCCATTCATTTCAATGCCGGGTTCACGCGGCCGTGGGCCATCGTGACGTCTCCGCCGGATTTGCTGGCTTCCCGCCTCATGCCGGGCGCCGAAGCGATCACGCTGTTCCACCTGGCAATGAACGCCGGCTGCTGGATCACATGCGGCAAGCTTGAGCCGATCAGGATCGAGGCGGGCGACGTTCTGGTGTTTCCGCGCGGCGACCAGCACGTCATGGCCAGCGACCCGGGAATGGCGCCCGTGACGATCGCCAGCATCTTCCCGAATCCGTCGGCCGAGCATGTGACCTGGCTCAAGCACGGAGGCGGCGGGGAGGAGACGCGCTTTGTCTGCGGCTATCTGCATTCCGATCAAAGGTTCGGACCTCTGCTCGATGCGATGCCTGCATTCGTTTGCGTGCGCATCCGCGACGGCGTGGTGGTCGTCGACGCATTCTCGGAGACGGAGCGCTACGCCCAGCCGGTCACACTCGAGCACGAGACCACCTGGTGGCAGGCGGCGATCGATCAGCTGATCGCCGAAGCCATGCGGCCCGGCCCGGGAAACCGCGCGATGCTCGCGCGCTTGTCGGAGCTGCTCTTCATGCAGGTCGTGCGCTGGCAGTTGAGCCACATGGCCGAAGGCCGCGGCGGCTGGCTCGCCGGCCTGAACGACCCTCACGTCGGACGCGCGCTGACGCTGCTCCATGCCGAGCCGGCCCGGCCGTGGACAGTCGAGGAATTGGCGGATTGCGCGGCGACCTCGCGCGCCGCACTCGGCAAGCGCTTCGTCGAACTGGTCGGCGAGGCGCCGATGCAATATCTCGCCGAATGGCGCATGCACCTGGCAAGGCGCCTGCTTCGCGAGAGCGGCGCCAGTCTCGGGGAGATCGCCGGCCGCGTCGGCTATGAATCCGAAGCGGCGTTCAATCGCGCCTTCAGCCGTCTCGTCGGTACCCCGCCGGGCACCTGGCGGCAAGCCACGGGCATTGCGCTGCCCGCCGCACCGCAGCCTGTGGTTTGCGAAATGGCCGAGCCTAGCGAACCCGCGCGCGAGCAACGCAGAACGCGTAAGGCCCGGGCGGCGTCTATATCGTCCGCCCCGGTGTCGAAAGTCGGCCGGTGATTTGCCCGACGGGCAAATCACCTCGTTTTGTGTCAATCCCCCAAATCAAAAATATTTCGCTTTACCGGAATTCTGATTTGCGTTATTAACCCGCCCAGCCCGTGCCGCCATGAGGGACGCTTCGCGGTCGTCACGAAACGGGGCGCGGGTTGCGATGGACGTTTGCGGCGTCAGGCGGGTTCACTCACGCCGGACGAAAACGCCGCAGCGTACGGCGAAGTCGTGTGGTCCTGGCGCCGCGACCCTGGCGTCTATCCCTGCCGGCCCGTGCTGGCGGGGCAACGGTGACAAAAAAGGCCGCTCACCGGGGAGAGCACGAAGTAAGCCG
>DATEJC010000376.1:0-3358 GCA_035278345.1 Bradyrhizobium sp.
GAGCAGCCCGACCTCAACTGGCGCAACCCGGCTGTGCGCGAAGCGATCTTCGACGTGATGCGCTTCTGGCTGGCCAAGGGCGTCGACGGCTTTCGCGTCGACGTGATCTGGCACCTGATCAAGGACGATGCCTTCCGCGACGATCCGCCCAATCCGGATTTCCACGAAGGCCTGCCGCCGAACCGCGTCATCGTGCATTTCTATTCCGCCGACCGGCCGGAAATCCACGAAGTCATCGCCGGGATGCGGCGGGTCAGCGACGAATTTCCTTCGCGCGTGCTGATCGGCGAGATCTATCTGCCGGTCGAGCGTCTCGTCGCCTATTACGGCAAGGATCTCACCGGCACGCATCTGCCGTTCAACTTCGCGCTGATCTCCACCGCCTGGCATGCGCGCGAGATCGAGGACCTGATTGGGCGCTATGAGGCGGCGCTGCCGCCGGGCGCCTGGCCGAACTGGGTGCTCGGCAATCACGACAAGCCGCGGGTGGCGACCCGTGTCGGACCCGGCCAGGCGCGCGTCGCCATGATGCTGCTGCTCACCCTCCGCGGCACGCCGACGCTCTACTATGGCGACGAGATCGGCATGCATCAGCAGATCATTGCGCCGGAAGACGTGCGCGATCCCTTCGAGAAGCGTGTCCCCGGCATCGGCGTCGGCCGCGACGGCTGCCGCACGCCGATGCAGTGGGACGCATCCGACCATGCCGGATTCTCGACAGCGTCACCCTGGCTTCCGCTCGCAAGGGATTTTGCCAGGGAGAATGTCGCGCTGCTCGATGGCGATCCCCGGTCGATCCTCAGCTTCACCCGGGCGCTGATTGCACTGCGCCGCAAGCTCCCCGCGCTGTCGGCAGGCGACTATGTTCCGGTCAAGGCTGAGGGTGATCTCCTTGCCTATGTCAGACGCAGCGGGGACAGTGCGGTGACCGTCGTGCTCAATCTCGGCTCCGCGCCGGCGGCGGTTCGGCTGGAAGGCGGCATGATCGTGCTCTCCACCTTGATGGATCGGCAAGGCGAGAAGATTTCCGGCACGCTGCATTTGCGTGGAAATGAAGGCGTCATTGTCCAATAGGCCATCAGCCCGAACGCGCCGGTCTTGCTTCGCGATCCACGTCGATATCGCTGCGCTTGAGCAGATAATCGAGACCGCCGACGCGATACCAGCGATAGCCGTAGCCTTCCAGCAGCAGCGTATGCCGGTCCCGCTTGCCGGCGCGGCTGTGATCCTCGGTCAGCAGGTTCACCAGCAGCTTGCCGGCCTCTCCGGGAATTCCGACGTTGAATGACACTTCGCGGGGCCTTTCGTCGAGATTGTGCACGAACAGCACGGAATTGTTACGCCAGTCATAGCGGATCGCCAGCACGCAGGGGTCGCGCATGGCGATCACCTGGAAATTGCCCCAGCCAACTTCTGGCACTTCCTTGCGCATCCGGATGATCCGCTCGGTCCAGTTCAGCATCGAGTTCGGATCGCGCCGCTGCTTGGCGGCGTTCACATGTTCATAGCCGTAGGGCCCCTTGTCGATCACCGGTGAGCATGGCTTGTCGCCTTCGGTAAAGCCGGCATGCGGTTCGGTCGACCAATGCATCGGCGTGCGCGCGCATTCGCGCTCCGGCAGATCGAGATTGTCGCCCATGCCGAGTTCGTCGCCATAGCGCAGCACCGGCGTGCCGGGCAGCGTGTACATCAGGCTATAGGCCAGTTCGAGTCGGCGGCGATCGCCGCCGAGCATCGGCGCAAGACGTCGCCGGATGCCGCGGTCATAGAGCTGCATGCATTTGTCCGGCCCGAACGCCCTGAACACGGTTTCGCGCTGCGCCTTGGTCAGGCGGCCGAGATCGAGTTCGTCATGGTTGCGCAGGAACAGGCCCCATTGCCCGGTGGCGGGCCGCGGCTTCGTCGCCCGCAGGGACTTGATCAGGGGACGCGAGTCGCCGGAGGCGAGCGCATAAAACAGATGCTGGTTGACGTGGAAGTTGAACATCATGTGCATGCGGTCGCCGTCACGGCCGAAATACTCCATGTCGGTATTCGGCAGCACATTCGCTTCGGCCAGGATGATGGAATCGCCTTTCCGCCACTGCAGGAATTCGCGAAACGCGCGCAGCATGTCGTATTGCTCGACAGGCTTGCGCACCTTCGCCCCCTTGGTCGCGATGATGAAGGGCACGGCATCCATGCGGAAACCTGAGACGCCGAGCTGGATCCAGAACCCCATGATTTTGAGGATTTCGGCCTGCACATGCGGGTTCGAGGTGTTGAGGTCGGGCTGGAAATCGTAGAAGCGATGGAAGTACCAGGCGCCGGCTTCCTTGTCGCGCGACCATGTCGACTTCTGTACGCCTGGAAACACCATGCCGGTGTTGGCGTTGGCCGGCTTCTTGTCGGACCATACATACCAGTCGCGATAGCGCGAGTCCTTCGAGCGCCGCGCCTCGCGAAACCATTGGTGCTGATCAGAGGTGTGATTGACCACGAGATCGATGATGACGCGGATGCCGCGCTGCTTGCAGCCATGGGCGAATTCGACGAAGTCGCCAAGCGTGCCGTAGCGCGGGTCGACGCTGTAATAGTCGGAGATGTCGTAGCCGTTGTCCCTGCCGGGCGAGGCCTGGAACGGCATCAGCCAGATCGCGGTAATGCCGAGCCCGTTCAGATAGTCGAGCCGGCGTTGCAGGCCCTTGAAATCGCCGACGCCGTCACCGTTCGAATCCATGAATGTGCTGACGGACAGGCAATAGATCACGCCGTTCTTGTACCAGAGGTCGTCGATCACGGTTTGCGTCTCGCTGCAGCGCCAGCTGGCTGGCGGTCGCGGGTTAATCGGGCAGTGAGGCGGGGGTTCCCGTCGAGGCGGGGAAACGCTGGCAGAACAGCCTCTGCGTTGTCGTCCCGGCGCAGACCCATAACCACCGATGCTAATTGTTGAAACGCACCGGGGCTCCAGCTGCGTATAAGCACACCCATTCGGGGTTATGAGCCCCGGCCTTCGCCGGGGCGACGGCCGGGTGAGGCGTGCAGTGTTGCCAATCCGACACGACGGGCAAATCATCGACAAAGCTGTCAAGCCCCGAAATCGAAAATAATTCTCTTTACCAGAATTCGGATTTGCGTTATTGATCCACCAGCCCGCGCCACCGTGAGGGACGTTTCGCGATCGTCACGGAACGTGGTGCGGGTTGCGATGGACGCTTGCGGCGTCAGGCGGGTTTCTCGCCGGACGAAAACGCCGCAGCGTACGGCGAAGTCGTGTGGTCCTGGCGCCGCGACCCTGGCGTCTATCCCTGCCGGCCCGTGCTGGCGGGGCAACGGTGACAAAAAAGGCCGCTCACCGGGGAGAGCACGAAGTAAGCCG
>DATEJC010000377.1:0-4367 GCA_035278345.1 Bradyrhizobium sp.
CGCTTCGTCGGGCGCGTAGCCCCAGAATTCCTTGCGCACGCGCTGGTGCATGCGTTCGGCAAAGGCTTCGGCGAGGCGATCGGCCAGCGCCTTGCACAGGATCGAGGAATAGTCGTCATTGGCGTTCTTGAAGCGGTCGGCGACCGCATCCTCGCCGATTCCCGCGGTGACGACGAAGCCGCCGATATAATCGGGCACGCCGCTGGTTGTTGGCGCGATGAAATCCGACAGCGCGGCGTTGAAGCGGCCCTCGCGCTTCTCCAGCTGCTGGCGCAGCGTGTGCAGGGTCGCGATCTCTTGCTTGCGCGTCTCGTCGGCATAAAGGGCGATGTCGTCACCCTCGGCATTGGCCGGCCAGAAGCCGATGGTGGCGCGCGCCTTGAACCATTTTCCCTTGATGATCTGGTCCAGCATCTTGCGCGCGTCGTCATAGAGCGAGCGCGCGACCTCGCCGACCTTGGGATCGTCGAGGATGGCCGGAAAACGCCCGGTCAGCTCCCAGGTCTGGAAGAACGGCGTCCAGTCGATGTAGTTGGCGAGCTCCGCGAGGTCGTAATCGTCAAAACTCCGGACGCCGAGGAACGACGGCCTCTTCGGCGGCGCCTTGGCGAAATCCACCGGCACGGCGTTGGCGCGGGCGGCCTTCAGCGTCAGCCGCTTCTTGTCGGCCTGCGCGCGGAAATGCGCGGCGGAAATCTTGGCGTATTCGGCGCGGATATCGTCGGCAAAGGCCTCGCGCTTGTCGGGTGACAGCAGCGAGGAGGCGACGCCGACTGCACGGCTGGCGTCGTTGACATGCACCACCGGCCCGCCCTTGTAGTTCGGGTCGATCTTGACCGCGGTATGCACGCGGCTTGTGGTGGCGCCGCCGATCAGGAGCGGCAACGTCATGCCGTTCCGTTCCATCTCGCCGGCAAGGAAGCTCATTTCGTCCAGCGAGGGCGTGATAAGGCCGGAGAGGCCGATGATATCGGCCTTCTCGGCCTTCGCCGTCTCGATGATCTTGGCGGCCGGCACCATGACGCCGAGGTCGATGACCTCGAAATTGTTACATTGCAACACGATGCCGACGATGTTCTTGCCGATGTCATGGACGTCACCCTTGACGGTCGCCATCACGATCTTGCCGGCGCCGCTGTTGCTGCCCCCGGTGATGCCGCTAGCGAGATTGCGCGCCTTTTCCTCTTCCATGAACGGCAGGAGGTAGGCGACCGCCTGCTTCATCACCCGTGCCGACTTCACCACCTGCGGCAGGAACATCTTTCCGTCGCCGAAGAGGTCGCCGACGATGTTCATGCCGGCCATCAGCGGGCCTTCGATCACGCTGAGCGGGCGATCGGCGGTTTGCCGCGCAGCTTCGGTGTCTTCCTCAATGAACTCGGTGATCCCATGCACCAGCGCGTGGGACAGCCGCTTCTCGACCGGCCATTCGCGCCACGCGAGATCGGCTTCCTTGGTCTGCTTCTCCTTGCCGCGGAATTTTTCCGCCAGCGCCAGCAGCCGCTCGGATGCGCCGGGGTCGCGGTTGAGGATGACGTCCTCGCACACCTGGCGCAGCTCGGGATCGATGTCGTCATACACGATCATCTGCCCGGCATTGACGATGCCCATGTCCATGCCGGCGTGGATGGCGTGATACAGGAACACCGAGTGCATGGCCTCGCGCACGGGTTCATTGCCGCGGAACGAGAACGACAGGTTCGAGACGCCGCCGGAAATGTGCGCGCCCGGCAAATTCTGGCGGATCCAGCGCGTCGCCTCGATGTAGTCGACGCCGTAATTGTTGTGCTCTTCGAGGCCGGTCGCGATCGCGAAAATATTCGGATCGAAGATGATGTCTTCCGGCGGGAAGTCGACCTGCTCGACCAGGATGTCGTAGGCGCGCTTGCAGATCTCGATCTTGCGCGCGAACGTGTCGGCCTGGCCCTTCTCGTCGAATGCCATGACCACAACAGCCGCACCATGGCGGCGCGCGATTTTCGCCTCGTGGATGAATTTCTCCTCGCCTTCCTTCATCGAGATCGAGTTCACCACGGGCTTGCCCTGCAGGCATTTCAGGCCGGCCTCGATCACGTGGAATTTCGAGGAGTCGACCATCACCGGCACGCGGGCGATGTCGGGCTCGGCGGCGACGAGGTTGAGGAAGGTCACCATCGCCTTCTCGGAGTCGAGCAGGCCCTCGTCCATGTTGACGTCGATGATCTGCGCGCCGTTCTCGACCTGGTCGCGTGCGACCTGCAGCGCGGCGGTGTAGTCGCCGGCGGTGATCAGCTTGCGGAAGCGGGCGGAGCCCGTGACGTTGGTGCGCTCGCCGACATTGACGAAGGGAATGGCCGGGGTCAGCGCGAATGGCTCGAGGCCCGAGAGCCGCAGCCGCGGCTCGATCGCGGGCACGGCGCGCGGCTTGTGCGGGGCGACGGCCGCGGCGATGGCTGCAATATGGTCCGGCGTGGTGCCGCAGCAGCCGCCGACGATGTTGACGAGCCCGTCGCGCGCAAACTCGCCGATCAGCCGCGCCATGTATTCCGGGGTCTCGTCATACTGGCCGAATTCGTTGGGCAGGCCGGCATTGGGATATGCACAAACGAGCGTATCGGCGACGCGGCCGATATCGGCGATGTGCGCGCGCAAATCTTCGGCGCCGAGCGCGCAGTTGAAGCCGATGGTGACGGGCCTGGCGTGCCGCACCGAATTCCAGAACGCTTCCGGCATCTGCCCGGAGAGCAGGCGGCCGGATTTGTCGGTGATGGTGCCGGAAACCATTACGGGCACGTCGATGCCGCGTTCCTCGGTAATTTCAGCGATCGCATACAACGCCGCCTTGGCGTTCAGCGTGTCGAAGATGGTTTCGACCAGCAGCAGGTCGACGCCGCCGTCGAGCAAGCCCTTGATCTGTTCGCCATAGGCCTTGCGAAGGTCGTCGAAGGTGACGGCGCGATAGCCGGGGTTGGCCACATCGGGAGAGATCGAGGCGGTGCGGTTGGTCGGGCCGAGGGCGCCGGCGACAAAGCGCGGCTTGCCGTCCTCGGCTGAAACGCGCTCGGCGGCGGCCCGCGCCAGCTTCGCGCCGTCCCGGTTCAGCTCGTAAACCAGCTCCGACATGTCATAGTCGGCCTGTGCGATCGAGGTCGACGAAAACGTGTTGGTGGCGACGATGTCCGCGCCTGCGCGCAAGTACGCCGCATGGATGTCCTCGATCGCCCTCGGCTGGGTGAGGATCAACAGATCATTGTTGCCTCTGACATCGCGGTGAAAATCCCTGAAGCGTTCGCCGCGGAAGGCGGCCTCGTCGAACTGCAGGCCCTGGATCATGGTGCCCATGGCGCCGTCGAGCACGAGGATGCGCTCGCGCGCGGCGGCGATAAGGGCAATGCGCTTGGGGGAAACAGGTGCTTTCATGGATCAGGCCGCCTTCGCCGCGCCCTTAGGGCGGATGCCGAGCAGATGGGCAATCGCGAACACGAGGTCGGCGCGATTCATGGTGTAGAAATGGAAGGTATCGACGCCGTGCTTGGCAAGCTTCTGCACCTGGCCAGCCGCAACGGTGGCAGCGACGAGCTTGCGCGTCTCGGCGTCGTCGTCGAGCCCTTCGAATTTTTCCGCCAGCCAGTTCGGCACGGTGGTGCCGGCGCGGGTGACGAAATTGCGCGCCTGCTTGAAATTGTGCATCGGCATGATGCCGGGAACGACGGGGATATCGATGCCGCGCGCCCGCACGCGATCGAGATAGCGCAGGTAAAGGTCGTTGTCGAAGAACACCTGGGTGATGGCGCGCGCGGCGCCGGCATCCACCTTGGCCTTCAGCGTGTCGATGTCGGCGTCGAAGTCGCGCGCCTCCGGATGCTTCTCCGGATAGGCCGAGACCGATACTTCGATATCGGAATGACGCTTCTTGATCCCCGCTACGAGCTCGGGCGAGGTCTTGTAGCCGTCGGGATGGCCGACATAGGGCGTGCCGATGCCGGTCGCAGGATCCCCGCGCAGCGCGACGATGTGACGAACGCCGACGTCATGATAGCGGTCGACGATGTCGTCGATTTCGCCGCGCGAAGCGCCGACGCAGGTCAGGTGCGCGGCCGGGGTAAGCCGCGTCTCGCCGAGGATGCGGGCGATGGTGGAGTGCGTGCGTTCGCGGGTCGAGCCGCCGGCGCCATAGGTCACCGAGACGAAATTGGGGGCGAGCGGCGCCAGCCGGTTGATCGTCTCCCACAAGCCGCGTTCCATCTCCTCCGTCTTGGGCGGGAAGAACTCGAACGAGATTTTGGGAGATTGGAGCACGCGCTGCCCATCGGGCGCGGGAACGGCAAACTCGGTCATGACCCCAGGAAAACTCCGGAAAATACGGACAACAGGCCTATCGCGTGGAG
>DATEJC010000378.1:0-10082 GCA_035278345.1 Bradyrhizobium sp.
TTGCGACGATACGGGGTTTAGGGGAGGGCCACGTACCGCGAGGTATGGGAGGTGGCTGCGCACCCTCACTGACGACGTATCGATATATCGTCGAGGAGTCCTTAGCGGAGGCAAAGTCAGTTATTCGACGGAGTTTGGCGCCACCAACAGCTTGAAGTCGGGTTTCGACATCAAATTCCTTCTTGCTCTCAGCGGCTCGAGAGAGCGTTCATCCGAGAGGACCCAGTCGCTCAAGGTGTCATTTGGGAAAGCTGACTGACGCTTGATACCTTGAGCCGTGTGTCGTGACACACGGCTCGGGCTCTCTGCGGGCAAATCAAAACTCGCCGTGCAAGCGGCCCGAGAAGACGTGAACCGGGCCGCGGTCGGCGTTGTAGGCGGGGTTGGTAATGAACTGATAGTCGGCGGTCAGCGTGATCGCCTTGGTTAGCGCGTAGGCGTAGTAGGTTTCCAGGATGCGCTCCGTGCGATAGTTGAGCTGGCCGTCGCCGATCAGCGGCCCCAGGCCGCCGGCGGCGAGGAAGTCGCGGTGATCGCGCGACAGCGCATTGATCGCGCCGCCGATGCCGATCACGTCGTCGGGGCGGCCCCATTTCGCGCCCTTGATCGAGGCGCCCATGGCGAGCGAGGCGTCGATGTCGGTGAAGGCCATGATCTCGTTTTTGCCGTCGTTCCAGCTCCAGCGCCCGAACACGCCGACATCGTCCGCCAGCGCCTGCTCGACGTTGATGACGTAGCCGTATTTGATGCGGCCTCTGCGGGTTTGCGTGATGTCGACATTGAGCGCCGGATTATTGAGCGTCTCGCGGTAGCTGCCGGAGAAATCGCTGTTCAGGAAGGCGAGGGTTCTCAGCTTGCCGGGCTGCGAGAACAGGGAATAGCGCGTCTCGAACTCGGCGACGTATTCGCCGCGCTGCGGCACCTTCGTGTCGAAGCTGTTTGAGTTCGATACCGCGTCCATCAGGAAATAGCCGCCACGCACCGCCCATTGCTTCTGGTTCAATTCCGCGGTGACGCCGTAGCCCAGCCCAAGCTTGTCGGCGGCATAGTCGAATGCGCCTGATGACCAGATCGACCAGTTCATGAAATCCTTGCGCGGGTCACGTGCGTAGGCGTTCTGGTCGAACACATCGGTGACGGCGAACTTGCCGGCCTGAACGGTCACGCGCGAGATATCGACCTTGCCCGGAAGCTGGAAAAACCCGCTCTGCAATTCTTCCTGCTCGCCGCCCAGCCCGAATGTCTGGCGCAGGAACAGCCGCGAGGGGTTGTAGTGCGGGTAGGGGAAGTTCGACTTCTGCGCCTCGCCGTTGGGAAAGCCCGCGACGCCAAGGGTGTCGTTCAAACCAAATCCCTGCAGCAGTTCGGGATTGTAATAGAGCTCGCCGCCTTCCCAGAGCCGGACGTTGAGATAGAGACTGTTGCTCCAGGTTGCCTTGGCCTGCGGCGCGGGCGTCAGGCTGTTGGGGCCGCTATAGGGCGCGTGGAATGCCGGATAGCCCTGCGGCAGATAGGTGGTCTGGCCGTGGATTTCCCAGCGCTTCGATTCGCTATCGGTGATGTCGGTGTTCGGCTTCCAGCCCGGCGAGCCCGGAAGATCGATCTTGCGGTTGAGGCCGAGCCGCAGCATGTGCAGGTCGTTGGTCGATGTGTATCGCTCGCCCGAGGGGAACGCGACGTTTGCGCGCTCGAACTGGCTGTAGAGATATTCCAGCCGCGCCGTCCAATGCGGCGCAAAGGCGTATTCGACGCCGGCGCCGGCGGCCCAGCCGGGGCGCACCGCGATTTGTTTCGCCTCGAGGCCGGCGGCGGGTAGGTTGACGAAGCGCTCACCCATGTAAGCGAAGCCGCCGGTTGCGTAGAATAGCCAGTGGCTGGCGGCGTAGCCGATGCGGCCGCGCACGGTTCCGACATAGTCCCACTGTTCGATGAAGTTGGTGTTCGGCGTCGAGACCAGCGAGGTGATCGAGTTCGACGGCAGATAACTCGGAAACGTCAGGTCGGCTTCGACGCCGAACAGCAGGCCGGAGGACGTGCGCCAGTTGTAGCCGGCCTGCACGCCGCCGGTCACGCCGCTGAAATTGCCGGACACTGCCGTTGCCGCAGGATCCCGTAGCACGGCGCTGGAAGAGCCGTGGCTATAGCCGGTATGCGCGCCGATATAGAAGCCGGTCCAGTCGAACACCTGCTGCAGAGGCGGCGCCTTCACCGGCAGCTTGAGGTCAGTCGCGTTCGCGGGCGCGCCCAGCATCAGCGCGCCGAGCGCCGCGCCCGCAATCAACCAGGTCCGGTTTGCCTTGACGCGACTCATATTGCGAACGCCCTGCGGTCCCATACCATCACTGCAGATTTACCGGTGCGCCGCCACCAAGGACTGCGCCGCCGGATTCGAGAACTCGCGGGCTGTTGCTGAAGCGCCGCCGGCGAAACGCCGGATCGCCGCAGGGTCCCAACTATTCCCCATGCCCCAAACGCAGTAGCCTTTATTGCAAGTAATTCGCAATAGCAACAAATGTCGATGTCACACCCTATCGATGGCAGGCAGCCGTGACGGTTGTGCAACAGGAGGGTTTTGGCCGGCCCAAAAATGGTTGACCCGCCCGGGGGGACGGCCGGGCGGGTCGGGTTCGACACGGGGTGGATGAGGCGCCCGTGTCGGACGCAGCTCCACTTACTCAGTCGATCTTAGTAGTTGCAGACGCGAACGGAGCCGACGTACTGGCCGAACACGTTGTAGCGGGGGGCCCAGCCGCAGCGGCGGTAGCCGTAGTAGCCGTCGTTGCTGGCGGCGATCGCGGTGCCGACGATGGCGGCAGTGGCAATGCCCGCACCGACATAACCCCAGGGCTTCAGCGGATAGGCTTCAGCCTTGGTCGTGGTGGCGGCGATCGAGCCGGTAACGGCAAGGGTAGCGAGGGCGAGGGCGGCAATCTTGGTCTTGATCGACATGGGTTACTCCATCCTGTTTGGAGCGGCGCCGGTGTGGTCCGCATGCCATTTGGACGGAGCCATTCCGGAACCGGTTCGATTCGCGCTTGGGATCCCCGGTCAAATAGAAAAAGGGTAGTTGATACAATTGCTTGGGCTATTTCCCGGGCCCGGCGGCCAGCCTGCTCACGTCGAATTTATCGACATCGTGCAAGAGCTCGCAGAACGCCCGCGCGCCATGGTCCAGCAGCTGCTCGCCCTTTTCCGCCGAGGCCTGCCGCGCATCGCCGACTGCGCCGGCTGGATTGAGGTCCTGTGCCTGCCAGGCGAAGGGCGCCGGGCGCTGCGCGGAGAGCCAGCGGAATTCCTTTTCGATCGCCACCGCGGACGAAGGAAAATCCGCGATCGCATCGTTCTTCACGTGCTGCGGATAGCGCGCCAGCATGATCGAGGTTTCCACCGCGCCGCCGTGAATGCCGTGGCGCAATTCCTGTTCGGAAAAAAGTCCCTGTGGCGTGCCGAAACGCGACCAGCTGGTGGTGACCGCGAGCATGCGGTGCTGCGCGCGCAAATCCTGCGCCACCAGCATCATCGCTGCAACGTTGCCGCCATGGCTCGTCACCATGACCAGCTTTTTCACGCCCCTTCGCGCGACGTCTTCGCCGAGCGCCATCCATTGCCTCAGCGCTTCCGCGGTCGAAAGCGTCTGCGTGCCCGGATAATCGGCATGCTCGGTGGAAATGCCGATTCGTTGCATCGGCAGGAAGGTGACCGGCGTTGCCGGCGGCAGCAATTCCTTTAGCCGCGCCAGATAGGCCTCGCTGATCATGACGTCGGTCTCGAGCGGCAGATGCGGGCCGTGCTGCTCGGTCGCCGCCAGCGGCAGCACCGCGATCCATCGCGCCGCGTCGGCGGCGGAAACCTCCGGCCAGGCAATCGCGTTCCAGTCGCGGGGCGGGGTTTTCGTCATTATTTCGGAGCGTTTCTTTCAGCGGATTTGCGAGGTAGTTTGTCGCGGTCTTCCCGGGTGCATCCGCGCCCGCGGCATCCCATCATGGGCCAGAATGTCAGACGGAGTCCAACCATGAACCCGGCCTTTTTGCCGCGAGCGTTAACTGCCTTGTTCGTAAGCCTGCTGGCGGCCGTCGCGCCCGCGCGCGGGCAGACGCTGGACAAGGTCTCGTTCGGAACCAACTGGGTGGCGCAAGCCGAGCATGGCGGCTTCTACCAGGCGGTCGCCGACGGCACTTACAAGAAGTACGGCCTCGACGTCACCATCGTGCCGGGCGGCCCCAACGAGAACAACCGCATCCTCCTCATCGCCGGCAAGATCGACTTCTTCATGTCAGCGAACACGCTGCAATCATTCGATGCGGTGGCCAACAACGTTCCGGTGACCGCGGTGGCCGCGATCTTCCAGAAGGATCCGCAGGTCTTCATCACGCATCCGGAAAGCAAGGTGACCAAGCTCGAAGACCTCAAGCCGCTGATGCTGTTCGTCTCCAAGGAGGGCATCCCCACCTACTTCCAGTGGCTGAAGCACGAATATGGTTTCGATGAACGGAAGGTCAGGCCCTACACCTTCAATCCGCAGCCCTTCCTCGCCAACAAGCAGAGCGCCATGCAGGGCTATGTCACCTCCGAGCCCTTCGCGATCGAGAAAGTGACCGGCGTCAAGCCCGGCGTGATCCTGCTCGCCGACTACGGCTTCAATGCCTATTCGACCCTGATCGAGACGCGGGTCGAGCTGATCGACAAGAAACCTGACCTCGTGCAGCGTTTCGTCGATGCCTCCATCATCGGCTGGTACAATTATCTCTACGGCAACAACGCCGCGGCGAACGCAGCCATCAAGAAGCTCAATCCGGAAATGACCGATGAGTTGCTGGCTTATTCCGTCGCCAAGATGAAGGAATACGGCATCGTCGATTCCGGCGACACGTTGAAGAACGGCATCGGCGCCATGTCGGACGCCCATGTGGCGAGCTTCTTCGACAAGATGGTGCGTGCCGGCGTCGTCAAACGTGACATCGATTTCCGCAAGGCCTACACGTTGCGCTTCGTCAACAAGGCGGTCGGCCTCGACCTGCGGCCGAAGAACTGATGGCCTCCGCCGACGTGTCCCTCGATTCCGGTGCCGGCATGACTGGCCTTGCGGTGCGGCTGCGCGGTGTCACCAAAACGTACGACAGCGGCGTCGCCGCGCTCGGCCCGCTCGATCTCGACGTCAAACGCGGCGAATTCGTCTCGCTGCTTGGGCCGTCCGGATGCGGCAAGTCCACGGCGCTGCGGCTGATCGCGGGGCTGGCGACGCAGACATCCGGCACCGTCGATGTGGCGCGCCGGCGTCTCGATGACGGCGGCCGGCACGCGATCGGCTTCGTGTTCCAGGAGCCGACGCTGATGCCGTGGGCCGATGTCGCCGCCAATGTGCGGCTGCCGCTTAAACTCGCCAACATGCCGGCGGAGGAGGCCAATAACCGCGTCGCGGCTGCGCTGGCGCAGGTGGGTCTAGCCGAATTCTCAAGCAGCTATCCGCGCGAACTTTCCGGCGGCATGAAGATGCGGGTCTCGCTGGCGCGCGCGCTGGTCACCGATCCCGAGATATTGCTGATGGACGAGCCATTCGCCGCGCTCGACGAGATCACGCGCTTTCGCCTCAACAATGACCTGCTCGCGCTGTGGCGCAATTTGCGCAAGACCGTCATCTTCGTCACCCATTCGGTGTTCGAGTCCGTCTATCTCTCCCAGCGTGTCATCGTGATGAGCGCGCGGCCGGGGCGGATATCAGCGGAATTCCGCATCGATGCGCCGGAGCCGCGCAGCGAGGAATTCCGCACCTCCGCCGACTATGCCGCCTTCTGCCGAAAAGTTTCCGCCGCGCTCGCGCCGGCCTATGAAGGATTGCGCGCATGAGCAGCGAGGCGGCAGCACCGGCAGCGAAGAGCGGGCAGGCTTCCCGGTGGCGCATCCTGCTGCCCATCCTCGTGTTCGCGATCGGGCTTGTGCTGTGGGAGCTCATAGTGCGGCTCAACGACATCCAGCCTTATGTGCTGCCGGGACCGTGGCTGATCCTGCAGACACTGGTCAATGATTGGGCTGTGTTGTCGGAATCCTTGTTGGTCACACTGCTCACCACGCTCGAAGGCTTCATCTGCGCCGCGGTCGGCGGCATCGCGCTGGCGCTCTTGTTCAACCAGTCGCGCTGGCTGGAGTACTCGCTGTTTCCCTATGCCGTGGTGCTGCAGGTGACGCCCGTGATCGCGATCGCGCCGCTGCTGCTGATCTATCTGCCGCAGCAGACCGCAGTCGTGGTCTGCGCTTTCATCGTCGCGTTTTTCCCGGTGCTATCCAACACCGCGCTGGGGCTGAGGTCAGTCGACCGCAATCTTGCCGGCTTGTTCCAGCTCTATCACGCCTCACCCATGCAGACGCTGCGTTACCTGAAGCTGCCGGCGGCGCTGCCCTATATTCTGGGCGGCTTGCGCATCGCCGGCGGCCTGTCGCTGATCGGCGCGGTGGTTGCGGAGATCGCCGCGGGCTCGGCGGGCGCGGGCTCTGGCCTTGCCTATCGTATCGCGGAATCGGGCTACCGTCTGAACATACCTCGCATGTTCGCAGCGCTGCTGCTGCTGTCGGTTGCCGGGATTGTCATCTATGGCTTGCTGGCGCTAGTTTCCCACCTCGTTTTGCGGCGCTGGCACGAGAGTGCGCTTGGAAAGGAAAGCTGATGGCGGCCAATATTTCTTCCGACAAGATCGACCTGCTGATCTATGGGCCGATCAGGCCGATCCTGGAAAGCGGCTTTCCCGACCAGTTCACGGTGCACCGCGCCGAAAGCCATGAGCAGGCGGAGCGGCTGTCGGCCGATGTGAAGCAAAAGCTGCGCGGCATGGCCGTGACCTACCACACCATGCACACCGGCAAGGACCTGCAATCGCAATTCCCCAAGCTCGAGATGATCGCGAGCTTTGGCGTCGGCTACGACCACATCGATTCGACTTATGCGCGCGAACACAACATCGTCATCACCAACACGCCCGACGTGCTGACCGAGGAAGTCGCCGACGTCGCGATGGGGCTTCTGATCGCAACGCTGCGCGAGTTCGTGAAGGCCGACAAATATCTACGCTCCGGCCTGTGGCAGACCCAGAACTATCCCTTGAGCGTCGGCTCGCTACGCGACCGCAAGGTGGGCTTTGTCGGCATGGGCCGCATCGGCCAGGCGATCGCGCGGCGGCTCGACGCCTCGCGCGTGCCGGTCGTCTATCATTCGCGCAAGCCTGCCGCCGGCGTCTCCTACCAGCACTATCCCGATTTGATCGAGATGGCGAAGGCGGTGGACACGCTGATGGTCATCGTGCCCGGCGGCGCCGCGACGTCGAAGATCGTCAACGCCGAAGTCTTCAAGGCGCTCGGCCCGCGCGGCGTGCTGATCAATGTGGCGCGCGGTTCTGTGGTCGATGAGCTCGCCTTGGTCGCCGCGCTGAAATCCGGCACCATCCTCGCCGCCGGCCTCGACGTCTTCGCCAACGAGCCGTCCGTGCCGGATGAGCTCAAGGCCATGCAAAACGTCGTGTTGTTGCCACATATTGGTTCGGCTTCCGTGGTAACGCGGAACGCCATGGATCAGCTCGTGGTCGACAATCTGAAGAACTGGTTCGCCGGCAAGGCGCCGCTGACGCCGGTGGCGGAAACCCCGGTGAAGGGCCGCTAATGCCCGGTCAGCGCATCCTGGTTCTTGCATTGCTTGCCCTTGCGCTACCGGCGCAGGCGCAGCAGCAGGATGCGCTGAAGAAAGAGATGGTCGGGCAGTGGGAGCTCTCCACCACCGAGCGCAGCAAGACCTGCGTGGTGACCATGAAGAACGAGGGCCCGGCGCACGGACTCAAGCTGGAGCTCGAGCCCGGCTGTGCCGCGGCGCTCCCCTTCACCAAGGATATCACCGCCTGGAGCGTCAAGGGTCTCGACATCGTGCGGCTGCAGGATGCCGCCGGCCAGCCGGTGATCGATTTCACCGAAGTGGAGAGCGGCATTTTCGAGGGCCTGCGCCAGGGCGAGGGCGTCTACATCCTGCAGAATCTGGCGGCGGCGCGTTCGCTCGCCAAGTCGATGGACCAGATGATCGGCGACTGGCAGATGGTGCGCGGCAATGGCCGGCCGATCTGCGGGCTGACGCTGACCAATACCGAGGCGACCGGCGACAATTTCCAGGTCTTCCTCAAGCCGAAATGCGATCCTGCCGTCGCTGCCTTCGGCCCGGTGCAATGGCGGCTCGACCGCGGCCAGATGATCCTGATGTCCAGGACCGGCGAGGCCTGGCAGTTCGAGGCCGACGACAACGCGCAATGGCGCCGCGTTCCGGATACGGCCGACGGTCTGATCATGCTGCGCGGACAATAGGCGGTATTCCAGAACCGGCAATTTTTATCATGCGCATGTCGATACGGCGCCGGCCGGATCGTCGTAACCTGCAGCGAGACGGATTGCGGGCCTGATGCCGGCAGCTCGCGCAAACAGGAGTTTCACATGCGCTTCATGTCCATCGTCATTTCCTCGCAGCCGATGCAGGGCCCGACGCCCGCCATGATGGAGGCCATGGCCAAGTTGACGGAACGGGAGATCAAGGCCGGCCGGATGGTCGATATGGGCGGATTGGCGCCGTTGCAGCAGGGCGCGCACGTCTCGATCGAAGGCGGCAAGCTGCGCGTCACCGACGGCCCGTTCGTGGAAGCCAAGGAAGTGATCGGCGGCTACGCCATCTTCGAACTCCGCGACAAGGCCGAGGCGCTCGCGATGGCCAGGGAGTTCATGCAACTCCATCTCGACCACATGCCGGGTTGGGAAGGCACCTGCGAGCTGCGGCCCATGATCGGCCACGGCGTCGACACCAAGTGCGGCAGTGCCCAATCGCCTGCGCACGCCTGATGCACGCGCGGATGCAAAGTCGGCGGCGATGACGGCCGCCGACATCCATGCCGCCATCCTCGCCGCCTGGCGCATCGAGCAGCCGCGACTGATCACGTCGCTGTCGCGCATGCTGCGCGATGTGCCGCTGGCGGAGGAATTAACCCAGGATGCGCTGGTCGCGGCGCTGGAAGACTGGCCGTCCTCGGGCGTGCCGGAACGTCCGGGCGCGTGGCTGATGGCGACGGCCAAACGCCGCGCGCTCGATCATCTGCGCCGCCGGAAGATGCTCGCGCGCAAGCACGAAGTGCTGGCGCTGGACATCGAGCGGGAGCAGCAGGCGATGCCCGATTTCGATGCATCCCTCGACGACGACATTGGCGATGAGATGCTGCGGCTGATCTTCACTGCCTGCCACCCGCTGCTGTCGCGCGATGCTGCGGCTGCGCTGGCGTTGCGCATGATCTGCGGCCTGACCACCGAGGAGATCGCGCGCGCCTTCCTGGTGCCGGAGGCAACCATCAGCCAGCGCATCGTGCGCGCCAAGCGCACGCTGTCGGAATCCGGTCTTGCTTACGAGACCCCGCGCGGCGAGGAGCTGTCCGAACGGCTCGCTTCCGTGCTGGAGGTCGTCTATCTCATCTTCAACGAGGGCTATGCGGCTTCGCGCGGCGACGACTGGATGCGGCCGCAGCTTTGCCAGGAGGCGCTGCGCCTCGGCCGCATGCTGGTCTCGATCGCGCCATCAGAGCCGGAAGCGTTCGGGCTGCTCTCCCTGATGGAGCTGAATGCGTCGCGAGCGGCGGCGCGCGTCGACGCAGCGGATGAGCCGATCCTGCTGCTGGAACAGGATCGCTCGCGCTGGGATTTTTTGCAGATCCGCCGCGGCCTGCAGGCACTCGGCCGCGCGCAAGTGCTCGGCGGCGGGAGCGGCTACTATGTGCTGCAGGCGGAGATCATCGCCTGCCACGCGCGGGCCGACAGGGCCGATGCCACCGACTGGCCGCGCATTGCCGGGCTCTATAAACAACTCGCCGCACGCGTGGGCTCGCCAGTCATCGAGCTCAATCGCGCGGTCGCGGTCGGCATGGCGGAAGGACCGCAGGCCGGGCTTGCGATTCTCGAGGCCATCGCGCACGAGCCGGCGCTCAAGAATTACCATCTGCTTCCGGGCGTGCGCGGCGACTTCCTGCAAAAGCTCGGCCGCCATGACGAGGCGCGCGCCGCATTCGAGGCGGCCGCCGAAC
>DATEJC010000379.1:0-6502 GCA_035278345.1 Bradyrhizobium sp.
GAACGGCTTTGCGAAGGCGACCAGCGCATGCATGAAGCCGGTCTCGCCGACGGCTTTCTCGACCCCGAGCACCGAATGCATCATCACGACCATGACGATGCAGATGCCCTTGGCATAGTCGACCCAGTCGAGGCGTTTGCCTGCGGGGCAGCCGGCTGTGGCGGATGTGCCGTTAACTGTCATCGCTGTCCTGTTCCGGAGCGGCTTGGGCGCATGATCGGCCCGATCGGTTTCTTTCTCCTTTATTCATACAAATGACATGCCGCTTTTTGCGGAACCTGCCCCTTCCCTTGGGCCCGCGAATTTCTTAAAGACGCGGACCGCGTTAACCATCGAACAGCAGGTTTTCCATGCGAATTGCCATGATTGGCACGGGCTATGTGGGACTGGTTTCCGGCGCCTGCTTTGCGGATTTCGGCCACCAGGTCACCTGCGTGGACAAGGACGAGAGCAAGATCGCGAGCCTGCGCCGCGGCGAGATTCCGATCTTCGAGCCGGGGCTGGATGCGCTGGTGTCCGCCAATGTGAAGGCGAAGCGGCTCGACTTCACCACCGATCTCAAGGCGCCTGTCGCCGAGGCCGATGCCGTGTTCATCGCGGTCGGCACGCCGTCACGCCGTGGCGATGGCCATGCCGATTTGAGCTACGTCTACGCCGCCGCGCGCGAGATCGCGAAAGCGCTCGAAGGTTTCACCGTCGTCGTCACCAAGTCGACCGTGCCGGTCGGCACCGGCGACGAGGTCGAGCGGCGCATTCGCGAAGCCAATCCGAAGGCCGATTTCGTCGTCGCCTCCAATCCGGAATTCCTGCGCGAGGGTGCGGCGATCCGCGATTTCAAATTCCCCGATCGCATCGTCGTCGGCACGTCGGATGAGCGCGCGCGAAAAGTGCTGGGCGATGTCTATCGCCCGCTCTCGCTCAACCAGGCGCCGCTGATGTTCACGGCGCGCCGCACGGCGGAGCTGATCAAGTACGCCGCCAACGCCTTCCTCGCCACCAAGATCACCTTCATCAACGAGATCGCCGATCTGTCGGAAAAGGTCGGCGCCGACGTACAGGAGGTGGCGCGCGGCATTGGCCTCGACAACCGCATCGGCTCGAAGTTTCTTCATGCCGGCCCCGGCTTCGGCGGCTCCTGCTTCCCGAAGGATACGCGTGCACTGGTCAAGATCGCGCAGGACCATGACGTGCAGCTGCGCATCGTGGAAGCCGTGCTCGGGGTCAACGACAACCGCAAGCGGGCGATGGCGCGCAAGGTCGCGAATACCGTCGGCAATCTGCGCGGCAAGAAAGTCGCCGTGCTTGGGCTCACCTTCAAGCCCGACACCGACGACATGCGCGAGGCGCCCTCGATCCCGCTGGTGACGGGCCTGCTCGATTTGGGCGCCAAGGTACGCGCGCATGATCCGGTCGGCATGGAGCAGGCGCGCAAGGAACTGCCCGACATCGACTATTTCGATGACCCTTATGAGTGCGCCAAGGGCGCCGATGCCATGGTCGTGGTCACCGAATGGGTGCAGTACCGCACCCTCGATCTCGAACGGCTGAAGGCCGCGATGACGCGTCCCGTCGTGGTCGACCTGCGCAACATCTATCGGCCCGACGACATGGAGGCGCACGGCTTTACCTACGAGAGCGTCGGCCGCGCGCCCGAACCCAAGGTGTGACGACTTTCAACCCCGACAATTCCGTCATGGCCGGGCTTGTCCCGGCCATCGACGTCTTGTCTGTTAGGCAGCAAAGAAAGACGTGGATGCCCGGGTCAATTTGGCGAAGACGCGCTTCGCGCTTTTGTCCCGGCATGACGAGTGGATAGATCCTTGCCCCGCAGCTTCGATACGCCCCTGCCGATCGACGCCGTGCTCGACGAGCTCGCAGCGACGCTCGCGAGCCGCAACACGGCCGTGCTGGTCGCGCCGCCTGGCGCCGGCAAGACTACGCGCGTGCCGCTGGCGCTGCTCGACGAGCCCTGGGCCAAGGGCAAAAAGATCATTGTGCTGGAACCGCGGCGCATCGCGGCGCGCGCCAGCGCCGAGCGGATGGCGAAGACGCTGGGGGAGCGCGCCGGCGAGACCGTCGGCTACCGCGTGCGCTTCGCCTCGAAAGTGTCTCGCGCGACGCGTATCGAGGTCGTCACCGAAGGCATCTTCTCGCGCCAGATCCTCGACGATCCCGAACTCGACGGCGTCGCCGCCGTACTGTTCGATGAATTCCACGAGCGCTCGCTCGACGCCGATCTGGGCCTTGCCCTGGCGCGCGATGCACAAAGCGGCCTGCGGGAGGATCTGCGCATCCTCGTGATGTCGGCCACGCTCGACGGCGCGCGGATCGCAAGGCTGCTGGGCGATGCACCGGTCGTGGAAAGCGAAGGCCGCGCGTTTCCGGTCGAGACGCGTTATCTCGGCCGCAAGGTCGACGCGCCGCTGGAGCGGCAGATGGCGGACGCGATTGCGACGGCGCTCCGCGCCGATCCCGGCTCGGTGCTGGCGTTTCTGCCGGGCGCCGCCGAGATCCGCCGCACCGAAAACTTCTTGAGGGAGCGCGTGCACGACGCTTCCATCGAAATCGTGCCGCTGTTCGGCGCGCTCGATGCCGCCGTGCAGGACCGCGCCATCGCACCGGCGCCGAAGGGCACGCGCAAGGTCGTGCTGGCAACTTCGATCGCGGAAACCTCGCTGACCATCGAGGGCGTGCGCATTGTCGTCGATTCCGGCATGGCGCGCGTGCCGCGCTATGAGCCGGACATTGCGCTCACCCGGCTGGAGACCGTGCGCGCCTCGCGCGCCGCCGTCGACCAGCGCCGCGGCCGCGCCGGCCGCACCGAGCCCGGTGTTTGCTATCGCCTGTGGGACGAGCCGCAGACCGCATCGCTCGCCGCATACACCCAGCCGGAAATCCTTTCCGCCGATCTATCCACGCTGGTGCTCGACCTCGCGCAATGGGGCGTTTCCGATCCTCACCAGTTCGCCTTCCTCGATCCGCCGCCGGCGCCTGCGCTGAAAGAGGCGAAGAGTCTTCTGCACGAGCTCGGTGCGCTCGACGCCGGCGGCCGCATCACTGCGGAAGGCAAAAGCCTGCGCGCGCTGACGCTGCCGCCGCGGCTGGCGCGCATGATCGTGGATTCCAACCGCTTCGGCTCTGGCGAGGAAGCGGCGCAGATCGCCGCCGTCCTCACCGAGCGCGGCCTTGGCGGCGATAGCGCCGATCTCGATGCGCGGCTCGATCAATTCCGCCGCGATCGTTCGCCGCGCGCCTCGAGCGCCCGCGATCTGGCGCGGCGCTGGGCGCAACAAGTGGCTGCTGCCGAGAGGCCAGAAGGCGAGGGCGACCTCTCCACCGGCGTGATGCTTGCCTTCGCCTTCCCTGACCGCGTCGCACGCAATCGCGGCAACGGCAGCTTTGTATTGGCCAACGGTCGCGGCGCCGCGGTCGAACAAACTTCCTCGGTCGCCCGCGCGGCTTACATCGCCGTCGGGGAGCTGACCGGTACCGCGGCAAGCGGCCGTATCCTGCTGGCGGCGCCGATCACGCAAGACGAAATCGAGCGCAGTTTCGCCGACCAGATCGAAAGCACGGAGGAGATTGCCTTCGATCGAAGCGCGATGGCCCTGCGCGCCCGTCGCAAGCGCACGCTGCATGCGGTCACGCTGTCGGAAGCGCCGATGTCGCTGTCGCCATCGGCGGAAACGGCGAAGATTTTTGCCGATGGCCTGATCGCCGCCGGCCTCGACAAGCTGCCATGGTCGAAAGCGTTGAAACAATGGCGCGACCGCGTAACATTCCTGCGCAAGGCCGAAGGCGAGAGCTGGCCCGATTTGTCCGACGTTGCGCTGGCCGCAACCGGCGATGACTGGCTGGTGCCCGCGCTCTACGACAAGACGTCGCTGAAGGATGTCTCCGCCGGCGATCTCTCCGATGCCGTGATGAATCTCCTGCCCTGGGACCTGCGCGCGCGGCTCGACCGGGAGGCGCCGACCCATTTCGAGGCGCCGACGGGTACCATGCTGGCGATCGACTACGAGGCCGAGCAGGGGCCGACCATCGCCGTTCGCCTGCAGGAATTGTTCGGCCTCAACACCCACCCTTCGATTGCAAAGGGCGCGGTACCGCTGGTCCTGGAACTCTTGTCACCCGCGCAGCGGCCGGTGCAGGTGACGCGCGATCTGCCCGGTTTTTGGCGCGGCAGTTACGCAGCGGTCCGCTCCGATTTGCGCGGCCGCTATCCCCGCCATCCCTGGCCGGAAGACCCGGCTAGCGCCATGCCGACTCGCCGGGTCAAGCCGCGCGGTACTTGAAGGCAATCCGTTAACGCTTCGCTCATCCTTTTCGCCAAAATGGCATCCTTCGACTTCGTGGTTTAGTCGCGGTTTGGCTGCCGGCATGGTGAGATCGGCGGTCGTTCTGAACCTGCGTGGGTAGCGTGATGCGTACCATCCTGTTTGCTGCTGCAGCGATCGCCGGCGCCGGCGTTTTCATGGCCCAGATGGCGGACCGGATGACGCCTGCATCTGCCCACACCAATGCGCCGCGCAAGGACGTGACCGTGGGCGTCGCCGCGGTTCCGGCCAGCGGCCGCAGCATCTCGATCCCGCGCGACGCTCGCGGCCATTTCCAGACCGATGCCCGCATCGACGGCCAGCGCATCGACTTCATGGTCGACACCGGCGCCTCAGTCGTCGCGCTCAACGAAAGATCCGCCGCCCGTTTTGGCCTGCGCCCCTCGCGCAGCGAATACAATGCCACCGTCACCACCGCCAATGGCACGCTGAAGGCCGCCCGCGCCCGCATCGCGATGATGGATGTCGGCGGGCTTATCGTGCGTGATGTCGATGCCATGGTGCTGCCCGACGAAGCCCTGTCGGAAAACCTGCTCGGCCTATCCTTCCTCTCCAAGCTGAAGCGTTTCGAATACGCCAACGGCCGGCTGGTGATGGAGCAATAGCTGCGCAAGAGCCCATGGGGTCCGGAAATCGCGCGCTAAAATCAGCCAGGTCTAGGAACGTTTCCGGCCAAATCCGCCTTAATTGACCGCCAAAAGCCGCTTCCCGCCTTCCGCTGCGGCGTGGCATTCGCTATGGCTGCGCGGTCCCTTCAGCAATTTCCGAGGCCTTTCCTGATGTTTCCCAAGCCGAAACCCGCGCTGGTCCCCAATACCTACGCCTACGAATCCGAGCCGATGGTGAAGGCGACCGGTTTTCGCGAATACGACGCGCGCTGGCTGTTCGGCAAGGAGATCAACTTGATGGGCATCCAGGCGCTCGGCATGGGGCTGGGTGCGCTGATTGCCGAACTCGGCGCCAAGCAGGAGATTGTCACCGGCCACGATTTCCGCAGCTACTCCGCCTCGATCAAATACGCGCTGATCTCCGGCCTGCTCGCCTCCGGCTGCAAGGTGCACGATATCGGGCTTGCCGTGACGCCGATGGCCTATTTCGCGCAGTTCGATCTCGACGTGCCCTGCGTCGCCATGGTCACCGCGTCGCATAACGACAACGGCTGGACCGGCGTGAAGATGGGCGCCAGCCGCCCGCTGACCTTCGGGCCCGACGAGATGACGCGGCTGAAGGAGATCGTGCTCAACTCGCAGTTCAAGAACAAGGTGGGCGGCTCCTACCAGTTCCACGAGAATTTCCCGGCGCGCTACATCGCCGACCTCACCAACCGGCCGAAGCTGAAACGCAAGCTGAAGGTCGTGGTTGCCTGCGGCAACGGCACTGCGGGCGCGTTTGCACCGCAGGTGATGGAGAAGATCGGCTGCGAGGTGATCCCGCTCGACACCGAGCTCGATCACACTTTCCCGAAGTACAATCCGAACCCGGAAGATCTGGAAATGCTGCACGCCATCCGCGATGCGGTGCTGCAGCACAAGGCCGACGTGGGCCTCGGCTTCGACGGGGACGGCGATCGCTGCGGCGTGGTCGACAATACTGGTGAGGAGATCTTCGCCGACAAGGTCGGCGTCATGCTGGCGCGCGACATGTCGGCGATCCACAAAAATGCGCAATTCGTGGTGGACGTGAAGTCGACCGGGCTCTTCCTCACCGACCCCGTGCTGCAGAAGCAGGGCGCCAAGGCGACCTACTGGAAAACAGGTCATTCCTACATGAAGCGGCGCACCCACGAAGTCGGCGCGCTCGCCGGCTTCGAGAAGTCAGGCCACTTCTTCTTCAACGAGCCGCACGGCCGCGGCTATGACGATGGCCTCGTTTCGGCGATCGCCATCTGCGACATGCTCGATCGCGCGCCCGGCAAGTCGATGGCGGATCTGAAGAACGCGCTGCCGAAAACCTGGTCGTCGCCGACCATGTCGCCGCACTGCGCGGACGAAGCCAAAGACGGCATCGTCGATGCGGTCGTGAAGCACTTCGAGGCCGCCAAGAGCAAGGGCGACAAGGTGGCGGGGCAACCGATCCGCGATCTCGTCACCGTCAACGGCGTGCGCGTCACGGCCGAGGACGGCAGCTGGGGCCTGATCCGCGCCTCATCCAACAAGCCGGAGCTG
>DATEJC010000380.1:0-3813 GCA_035278345.1 Bradyrhizobium sp.
ACGAGTTCCACCGCTATGACGGCGCCGGCCACGGCTTCTTCTATTGGCACCGGCCGCTGTACCGGCCGGAGCAGTGCATGGACGGCTGGAGCAAGGTGTTCGCCTTCTACGGCAAGCATCTCTCGAAATAGGAGGCGCAGACATGTGCACATCGATCATCGAAGTCACCGATGCCGAAGGCATGGCCAAGCGCGGCGACGAATGGTTCGCACTTTCGCATGCGGTCGTTGCCTATGACCACGCCCGCCACGCCAATCTCGGCGACGTCATTACGCTCGATTTCATCAACACGGCACTCGAACCGGGCGCGCGTGCGGGGATCGAGCTGACGTTGGAGACGGCGAAAGAGCTGCGTGCCGCGCTCGACCGCGCAATTGCGGCCGCCGATTTCGAGGAAGCGGAAGTGCGCGGCAAGGGCGCGGTGCCAGTGATCGTAAAGGCGGCCTGAAGCCAAACTTTCCAATGTCGTCCCGGACAAGCGAGCGTCAGCGAGCGCGATCCGGGACCCATACCGCGTGATTTTCATAAGAGGCACGCTGGTCGTAACTCTGTTCTTCGCCAAACCCGATCCTGGGGTAATGGGTCCCTGCTTTCCAGGCTGTGTGAAAACCAGGTGAGCTATTGTGGTTGGAAGCAGTTTTGATTCGGGGTGGTTATGGCTCACGTTGAGGGACAATCGCGCTATCAAACGACGCTGTTTCCGGAGATTTTGGACGAGGTGGTCGGACGGAACGATCCGGTTCGGGTGATTGACGCCTTTGTCGATGGGCTTGCTCTTGGTGAGCTTGGATTTTCCAAGGCTGTGGCGGAGGAGATGGGCCGCCCACCCTATGCGCCGGGCGACCTGTTAAAGCTGTATATCTATGGGTATTTGCACCGCATTCGGGCGAGCCGGCGGTTGGCGGAGGAGGCGCGGCGCAACGTTCAGGCGATGTGGCTGGTCAATCGTCTGACGCCATCGTTCAAGACGATTGCGGACTTCCGCAAGGACCATGCGGCAGCGATCGTGAGGGTGTGTCGTTCGTTTATCGGGTTCTGCCGCGAGCAATCGCTGTTTGGGGCGGAGTTGCTGGCGATCGACGGGACGAAGATTGCGGCGGTGGCGAGCCGCAAGCAGGTGCTCACCCCGAAGAAGATCGAGAAGCTGAACGCGGCGATCGAGCGCAGGATTGCGGACTATCTGGCGTCGATGGACGAAACCGACCAACGGGAAGCCGGTTCGGTGGACAAAGCGGCCAATGTCGCGGCTGCGATCGAAGCCCTCAAGGCGCAAAAGGAACGGCTGCAAGCTCAGGCGCAGGACATGGCCTCGAAGGGGCTTGCGCAGAAGGTCATGACCGAGCCGCAGGCGCGGCTGATGCGCACGCCGCAGGGCCACGCGGTCGCCTACAACGCGCAGACCGCGGTTGATGCCGAGCACGGACTGATCGCAGCCTTCGAACTGACCAATGAGGGCAACGACCTGCAACAGCTGCATCCGATGGCGGTGCAGGGCAAGGAGGCGGTCGGAGCCGACGAAATCACGGTGGTGGCCGACACCGGCTACTCGAACGGCGAGCACGGGATGCGGTGCGAGCAGGACAAGATCACGGCGATCGTGCCGCGTCCCGAGACGGTCAATCCGAAGGGCAGGCAATACTTCAGCCGGGATCGCTTCAGCTATGACCATGAGAGCGACACCTGGCGCTGCCCGGCCGGCGAGACGTTGAAGCTGTACAAGACCTCGCAGACCCAACAGAAAAAGGAATACACGACCCGGACCTGTGGCAGCTGCGCGCTCAAGGCTCAGTGCACGGACACGAAGCGACGGGTGATCGTGCGTCATTTTTACGAGGACGACCGCGAAGCGATGCACCAGCGAGCCGCTGCCGACCCGATCTGGATGAGGCGCCGACGGGAGACGGCCGAGCACCCGTTCGGAACCATGAAATGGCTGATGGCCGGCCCCCGCTTCCTGGTGAAGGGGCTGGAAAAGGCAAAGGGCGAACTGGCCTTGGGCGTCCTCTGTTACAATCTCAAGCGGGTGACCAACATCCTCAGCGTCCCGGCTCTGCTCGCAGCCATGGCACCTCTCCAGCCCGACAAAGCTTGAGCGCATGCGGACAACCGGCATCATCATCCCAGAAAATCCGTCGCAACGCTCGCGACTTCTCGCACAGCCTGTTTCGCAGGGACGACATCGGAGTATTAGGCGAACGACAGAGCATATTGACCTTCCCTTCCCAATCCGCTGTCTTTGACCACGACACAACGAACCTTCCGGGAAGAAACACCCATGTCCTTTGTCCTTGCCATCGATCAGGGCACCACCTCCTCGCGCGCGATGGTCTTTCGCGACGACATCTCGATCGCAGCCGTCGCGCAGCAGGAGTTCCCGCAGCATTTCCCGGCATCCGGCTGGGTCGAGCATGAGCCGGAGGACATCTGGACCTCGACCATTGCCGTGTGCCGCGAGGCGCTGAAGAAGGCGGGCCTTACCGCCAAAGACATCGCCGCGATCGGCATCACCAATCAGCGCGAGACCACGGTGGTGTGGGACCGCGCCACCGGCCACGCCGTACACCGCGCCATCGTCTGGCAGGACCGCCGCACCGCCGATATCTGCGCGCGCCTGAAGGCCGAAGGCTGTGAGCCCGTCATCTCAGGGAAAACCGGGCTGATCATCGACCCTTATTTCTCGGGCACCAAGGTCGCATGGATCCTCGATCACGTCCCCGGCGCGCGCAAGCGCGCGGAGGCCGGCGAGCTCCTGTTCGGCACGGTCGATTGTTATCTTTTGTGGCGGCTCACCGGCGGCAAGGTGCATGCGACCGATGCAACCAACGCCTCGCGCACGCTGCTCTTCAACATCCATGACGGCACCTGGGACGATGAACTGCTGAAAATCCTGCGTGTGCCGCGCTCGATGCTCCCCGAAGTGAAGGACTCCTCCGCCAAGTTCGGCGACAGCGTGCCTGATCTGTTCGGCGGATCGATCGCGATATCAGGCATCGCCGGCGACCAGCAGGCCGCGACCATCGGCCAGGCCTGCTTCACGCCCGGCATGATCAAGTCGACCTACGGCACCGGCTGCTTTGCGCTGCTCAACACCGGCTCGACGCCGGTCGTCTCCAAGAACAAGCTGCTCACCACCATCGCCTATCAGCTCGGGGGAAAACGCACCTACGCGCTGGAAGGCTCGATCTTCGTCGCCGGCAGCGCCGTGCAATGGCTGCGCGACGGGCTCGGCATCATCAAGCAGGCCGCCGAGACCGGCCCGCTCGCCGACAAATCCGACTCGATGCAGAGCGTCTATCTGGTGCCGGCCTTTGTCGGCATGGGCGCGCCCTACTGGAATCCGAATGTGCGCGGCGCGCTGTTCGGGCTGACGCGTAACACCGGCCCCGCCGAGCTCGCACATGCTGCGCTGGAAAGCGTCTGCTACCAGACCTACGATCTCTGGGCCGCGATGCGCGCCGACTGGCCTGATGCGAAAGCCGCCAACATCGTGCTCCGCGTCGACGGCGGCATGACCGCCTCCGACTGGACCATGCAGCGCCTCGCCGACCTCCTCGACGCGCCCGTCGACCGCCCGATGATCCAGGAGACCACCGCGCTCGGCGCCGCCTATCTCGCCGGCCTTGCCGCCGGCGTCTATCCCGAGCCCGCAAAATTCGCCGACAACTGGCGCCTCGAGCACCGCTTCAAGCCGGCGATGAGCGCGGCGACGCGCGAGCGAAACCTGAAGGGCTGGGCCCGCGCGGTGAAAGGCGTGCTGGCGAGTGATGAGGGGGCGGGTTAAAAGCTCGCGATCGCCACAAGCATCATCGTCTT
>DATEJC010000381.1:0-7018 GCA_035278345.1 Bradyrhizobium sp.
CGCCTCGGCAGCGCAGTGTCCGTTCCCTGCTCATTTTTTTTGGCCGAAACATCTTGAAAGCCGCGCGACTAAAATTAGCTCAATGATACCGGACGCCAAACCGGGTCCGGTTGGACATCGAGAGCGCCGGCTCTTGGTTACCGGCGCATCTCATGCCCAAATTGCTTCGTTTGGAGGATTTGGAAATGAGACCGAACTTTGACTTTACCCCCTATCGCCGATCGACGGTCGGTTTCGACCGGCTGTTCAACCTGCTCGAGGCGGGCGCGCGCGAGGACGATGGCTATCCGCCTTTCGACATCCAGCGGCTCGACGACGACAATTTTCGCATCACCGTCGCGGTCGCCGGCTTCAAGCCGGAGGATATCGAGATCGTCGCGCATCGGAACCTGCTCTCGGTGACCGGCAAGCGAGCCGATGACGCCGACAAGGGCGAATACCTGCATCGCGGTATCGCGGCCCGGGCCTTCGAGCGGCGCTTCCAGCTCGCCGATTTCATCGAGGTCGGCAACGCGAACTTCGAGCACGGCCTCCTGTCGATCGAACTGACGCGCGTCGTGCCGGAGGCGATGAAGCCGCGTCGGATCGAGATCGGCGGCAATGCGTCCGACAGCAAGCGACTGGGCGAGGTGAAGGAAAGAGCGAGCGAGCCTGCCTGAGCCGCGTCCACTGGCCTGCCGGCGCCGCCTCCCGACACACCCCCGCACGCGGCGGCCGGCAGGTTCAGCCTTTTATCCAGCCAGAAAAGGAGATGTCATCATGGCAATTCGTGATCTCATTCCCTGGAGCCGGCAGGAAAACCGGCTGCCCGTTCCGGTGAGCGCCGAACGGGAAAGGGACACTCATCCACTGCAGTCGCTCCACCGCGACGTGAACCGTCTCTTCGACGATGTCTTCCGCAACTTCGGCATGCCCGCCTTTGCCGGTTTCGACCGCTTGTCGGGATGGCCCCACCTCGAGCTCGGCGAGACCGACAAGGAAATTCGTGTGACGGCGGAACTACCGGGTATGGACGAGCAGGACGTGGAGATTTTCGTCGAAGACGGCGCCTTGACCCTGCGCGGCGAAAAGAAGTCCGAAGTCGACGACAAGGATCGCGGCTACTCGGAGCGCAGCTATGGCCGCTTCGAGCGCCGCATCGGCCTGCCCAGAGGCATCGACCGCGACAAGGTCGCGGCCACCTTCAAGAACGGCGTCCTCACGGTGACGTTGCCCAGAACGGAGGCGGCGGAACAGAACATCCGCCGGATTCCCGTCAATGGCGGCGCCCGCTGAGGGCCGGGCCCGGACTTTCGAGTCCGGGCCTTCGGCCAACGACAACCATGCAGTTGCCGTCGCGGGTGCGACCTCGTTCCCGCACGGCGCCAATGCGATCATCGAGCCGCTGGCCTTGACGACAAACGGCGGCCGACGCCGCCAAAATCGATGGCGGGTCAGGTTCGCGCCGCGCTGGGGCCCGGTCGCCGACCCGCTGATTGGTTGGACCGGCGGAGGCGATCCCCTCGCGACGATCGAGCTACGCTTTCCCGACCGCGCCTCGGCCGAGCGATATTGTCAGAGGCAGGGTCTCATCTTCGAATGCCGGACGGCACGATCGCCAGGCCAAATCCGTCCCGCTATCCCCGATGCCCTGCGTCCCGAGCTTTCCTGCTGGCCCACGGGCCCGCATGCCTTGTGCTGCGGCAATTTCCCTTGTGCCAGCGCGGCCGCCAATGAGGACGATGATCGCAGGTCTGCATAACCTGGGGCGCGCTTCATGTGGGCGAGGACTGCTTGCCAGAGCTTGCAGCGTGCGATGGATGCTCGTGTCGATGCCATGCCTGGTCGAGGGCGGTGAGCACGCGGTCGATAACGGCCGTGTTGCTCGCCGCCTTGGGCAGTTCGCGCACCGCGAAATGCTGCAAGCGGGCAAGGTCTTTCTTGGGCAAGCGCAGTTCGATCTGCTTGGTGGCCAGTTTGTTCGGCGGCTCGGCCACAAGCCAGCATGTGATGGAGCAGCCTTTTGCGTTGGGCAAAGGTCCACCCCAGCGCTCGCAGTTCGCGAGGGGTGATCGACAGAAGCGCGATCGCGAACTCCATGATGTTGCTAAACGGCAGACGTACCGGCACGTCGTCCGGCTTCGGCTTGCGCCACCGCTTGAGCAGACTGCGCGTCACCGGATATCGATCACGCCATCGACCGCGCGCCACTTGGTGGGGCGGATCATCCCCTCGTGCGATATGCACACCGAGTGCAGCGCGGCCTCGATCTCGCGCCGCCAATGCTCGAGAAACTCGAACAGCACTGGAAAATCGGGCGCGAGATCGTACTCCTGCCAGACGAACAGTTGCAGCAGCGAAGGCGCATCGGGACGGTAGTAGTGGATTTGAGCCGTCGTCAGCCGACGGCCCTCTAGCTGCACGATAAAATCCCGGCGGCTCATGGCGAAGGGCGGTGACCTTCCAAGGGCCTGTCGATCGAATGCATGGCGGCAAGGATGTCATCGATCGGCACCGCGCGCCTGGCGCCGGGCGGCTTGCGCAGGCCGGGATGGTCGCGCACCGCGGCGCGGTCGGACGCCCAGGATGCCAGAATGGCGCGCTTCACTTCCGGCTCGAGGCTCGGGTTGTGCGCAACGTCGAAGGGATGAAGATAACGCGAAAATGGCTGCGACATGGCTGTGCCTCCTTCCTTTGTGTCGCTCCTTTTTCATCTGCGGGCGCAGCGGGCCCACGCTGCGAATTTTGGAACGCCGGCGAGTCGAGTCAAGAGGGGAAATTGGTCCAACAGCAAGCCGATAACGCTGGCATTGGCACTCAGCGCTTACGAGTGCCAAATTTTTTCGCGCACCATCTTGACGCAAAAAATGACCTTTCCTAATTCCGCGTCACCTGTCGTTCGAAGGATCGGCAGGTCTATCACATCTCAGTTTTGCATCTGGAGGTTATGCATGCATTTCCGCCCCTTGCACGACCGTGTGGTCGTCCGCCGCATCGAAGCCGAGGAGAAGACCTCGGGCGGCATCATCATCCCCGACACCGCCAAGGAAAAGCCGCAGGAAGGGGAAGTGGTCGCCGTCGGCGCGGGCCTGCGCGACGATAGCGGCAAGCTCGTTGAACTCGCCGTTAAGGCGGGCGACCGCGTGCTTTTCGGCAAATGGTCGGGGACCGAGGTCAAGATCGACGGCGAGGATTTGCTCATCATGAAGGAGAGCGACATCCTCGGCGTAATCGAGGCCGCGGCCCAGCTCAAGCAGGCCGCCTGACAGCGACCTGCATCCTCTGACACGTGGAAGGAAATCGAAGAAAGGAGACGAGGCAATGGCTGCCAAGGAAGTGAAGTTTGCGTCCGACGCGCGTGATCGCATGCTGCGCGGCGTGGATACGCTGGCCAACGCAGTGAAGGTGACCCTGGGGCCCAAGGGCCGCAACGTGGTCATCGAGAAATCGTTCGGCGCGCCGCGCATCACCAAGGACGGCGTAACCGTCGCCAAGGAAATCGAACTCAAGGACAAGTTCGAGAACATGGGCGCGCAAATGCTGCGCGAGGTCGCGTCGAAGCAGAACGACAAGGCCGGCGACGGCACCACCACCGCGACCGTGCTCGCCCAGGCGATCGTGCGCGAAGGCACAAAGGCCCTCTCGGCAGGCATGAACCCGATGGACCTGAAACGCGGCATCGACCTCGCCGTCGGCGCCGTGGTCAAGGACCTCGAAGCCCATGCGCGGAAGGTCAGCGCCAACAGCGAGATCGCGCAGGTCGCGACCATCTCGGCGAACGGCGACGAGGAAGTCGGCCGCATTCTCGCCGAGGCGATGGAGAAGGTCGGCAACGAGGGCGTCATCACGGTCGAAGAGGCCAAGAGCCTCGCGACAGAGCTTGAAACCGTCGAGGGTATGCAGTTCGATCGCGGCTATCTGTCGCCTTACTTCGTGACCAACGCGGAGAAGCTCAAGGTCGAGCTCGACGATCCCTACATTCTCATCCACGAGAAGAAGCTGTCGAACTTGCAGGCGATGATCCCGCTGCTCGAGCAGGTAGTGCAGTCGGGCCGGCCGCTCCTTATCATCGCCGAGGACGTGGAGGGCGAGGCGCTGGCGACGCTGGTCGTCAACAAGCTGCGCGGCGGCCTCAAGGTTGCAGCGGTCAAAGCGCCGGGCTTCGGCGATCGCCGCAAAGCCATGCTGGAAGACATCGCGATCCTAACTGCCGGCAACGTCGTCAGCGAGGAACTCGGCACCAAGCTCGAGAACGTCACGATCGGGATGCTCGGCCGAGCCAAGAAGGTCATCATCGACAAGGACAATACGACCGTCGTCGATGGTGCCGGAGCCCGCTCAGACATCGATGCCCGCGTCGCCCAGATCCGCGCACAGATCGAGACCACGACGAGCGACTACGATCGCGAGAAGCTGCAGGAACGCGTGGCCAAGGTCGCGGGCGGTGTCGCGGTGATCCGCGTCGGCGGCGCGACCGAGGTCGAGGTGAAGGAGAAGAAGGATCGCGTCGATGACGCACTCCACGCCACCCGCGCCGCGGTCGAGGAAGGCATTCTGCCGGGAGGCGGTATTCCGCTGCTGCGCGCGCTCAAGGCGCTTGGCGGCCTCAAGGCGGCGAACGACGACCAGCAGTCAGGCATCGATATTGTCCGCCGCGCACTTCGCGCGCCGGCACGGCAGATCGCTGACAACGCCGGTGAGGATGGTGCCTTCATCGTCGGCAAGCTCCTGGAGAGCGAGGACTACAATTGGGGCTTCAACGCCGCCACCGGCCAATATGAAGATCTGGTCGGCTCCGGGGTGATCGATCCCGCCAAGGTGGTCCGCACCGCGCTTCAGGATGCCGCTTCGGTGGCCTCGCTGCTGATCACGACCGAGGCGCTCGTCGCCGAAGCGCCCAAGGATGACAAGGGCGCAAAGGCCGCGATGCCGGAGCTGGAGTACTGACACACCAAGGGCCCGGCTGCAGCCGGATCCCATCATCGAACATGAGGAACTCGACGATGAATGACCACTATCTGCGCTACCTCGAGCGCGAACATGCGCGTCTCGAAGCCGAAATTCGCGAGGAGGAGAAGCGTCCCCTTCCGCGCCATTTCCTGATCGGCCGGCTCAAGAAGCTGAAGCTCGCGGTCAAGGACCAGATGGCGGCCTGCTCGGGGCACGAGGCCGAGCGCGAAGCCGCCTGAGCGAGAGTTCGGTGCGGACGATTTGCGTATTTGCCCGTAACTTTTCGGCAACGAGCGTTTGCCGGAAACCTGAGGGCGCCCATCTGCGTTGCATGATCGTCCGCCTCGTTCGGGGAAGCTCGCGAGGATGGAAAGGGGAGCCCCGAGCCAGCCGCCGGGGCTCCTTTCTCTTTCAGCAGCATGGAAAAGCGAGAGGGAGCCTATCACGGCCCTGAGCTGTACGAGCGCTTCGGCCTCGTGCGTCTGGCGGACTTGGCCGCAGCCCGCCGTGGGTGAAGGCGTGATGTCTTGTCCGAGAGCCGGATGCGGGAGATCTGCACGTCCGGTTCGATGAGCAGGGAGTGGAAACGGACCGTATGGCAAGCCCCACAGGCGCGCCGCACGACACCGCGCCACTTCCTGACTCTACCGAGCACGTCGGCGTTGTAGAACCGCGATCCCGCCCATTAGACCTTAGTTCAGTTCGCAGCGGTAGCGAAATCGACCATGATCTCTCCCGATATGCCTTCGAGTGCCTCGCATACTATGTCGGTGGAGAGATTCTCAGGAATCAACAGCTTCATTTTCCCCTTAAACAGCGGCGCGCCGGACCATGCACTGCCTTCAATGGCAGTAGCAAAATCCTCGATATTGACTTCCAGCCCAGCGAGTACGGTGGTCACTTCACGAACGATTCCGGGGCGATCCTGCCCGACGATTTCGATTGTCAGCGATTGTCCTGTACGCTCGTCCGTTTTGGCAGACCCGATGATGTCGACTTTGATCCCGAACGCATCGATCCCGCGGGCAGCCTTCTCAAGTTCATCCAGACGCTCTTCAGGCAGTTCGACCAACACCGAGCCGACATATTTTCCGCCGAGCCGCGAAAGATGGCTCTCCAGCCAGTTGCCGCCTGCCGCATATACCGCATCGGCTATCGCGCGAGTGAGGCCGGGGCGGTCGCTGCCGACCACCGTCAGGATTACCGTTTGATCCATGATTCACCTCTAAGTTCGGCACTCTCCAGCAACCTCTGATAGGATGTTTGGCTTCTTTTGGAGAGGCCAAATGTCATCCCGCCTGCAAAAAATAGACGACAATGGAAGTCGGATTTGTGGAACATGATTTCCATCTCTGAGTGGCCGGCAGGCTGGGGGCGACCATTTCAATAGGAGGTAGGTTCGCCAGTCGCGGCGATAGCATGGACGTCGGACGCGGCAAGAAGGATCGCAGGCATAGTGGCGCTTGCGGCTCGAAATTGTCGGGCAGGGGGGAGATTGGTAGCCTTCCACCTGGGCGCCGAGAACCACTGGCAAGGGTGCCACATGCCTTGATTTCCTCACCCCTTGCGGCGCGATCCGCGCCGTTTCCTGGTCTTGGATAGGGAACGAGAACGCCGTCCTCTCTCCCCCGCAACGACAATCGGCCGGGCCGTGGCTCGGCTGCGCCTGCGCCCGCACCACCCCGGCAGATTGTCGTTGCCCCCCTCTCTCCTGCTGCTCGCCGCGAGGCAGGGGCCAGGCGCCGATGACGGTGCCTGACCCAGCATCAGGAGCTTTAAGATGGCAAAGACACCGCAGCAGGAGGCGCGTTCGACCGGTATTCAGGCAAAGACCCAGTCCGTGCCCCGCAACCGTATCGCCCATGGCAATTGTATCGAAAAATTGAGAGCGCTACCCAACGGCGCGGTCGATCTTGTCCTGACCGATCCGCCCTATATCTGCCGATACCGTTCGCGTGACGGACGCACGGTTGCCAACGACGATAATTCCGACTGGCTTCGCCCCGCCTTTGCGGAGATCGCGCGCGTGATGAAGCCAGGCAGCTTCGCCATCAGCTTCTACGGGTGGAGCGCGGTCGAAAAATTTGTG
>DATEJC010000382.1:0-4581 GCA_035278345.1 Bradyrhizobium sp.
ACGGGACCCGCAATCGCCATGCAGCAGTGGCCCGCGGCGTCGCCGTAGCGGTTTCCGGTGGGGCCGGTGGCGCCGGTTTCCGACAGGCCCCAGGTCGTGGCGAATCGTCCGCGCATCCGGTTTGCCAGCAATTGTGCGTAAGGCTCCGATGCCGAGCGAAGGCCTCTCATCTCGTCGTTGGAAATGTCCATCAGGAGCTTTCGCGCGTCGCGCGTGTAGACCACGGCCCCGCCGAGGAAATAAGCGGACGCACCGGGCACTGACAGCAGCGCCGCCGAGATCAGTCCGCCCGTGGAAGACTCTGCAACCGCAATCGTCTCCTTCCGCGCGATCAGTTTTTCCGCGATCTGCTCGGCAATGCCAATGAGCTCTTTCATCTATTTTCCATCCCGTTTCAGGATCCGCTTCAGCAGCGGCTTCTTCTCGGGCGTTGCCGGCTTGTCGGCGAGCGAGTGCCAGACCACGCGAATGAAATTGGTGCTGGCAAGCTCGGTCGGCGCCCATTTCTTGTCGAGGTCGGCAAAGGGCTTTGCCGCGATCACGTCCTGCTCGCTCTTGCCTTCCTTGACCAGTCTGTCCATGCGATCGCGCGCGGTGATGAGCATCGCGCGATACTCAGTCAGCGCCGCCTTGTCGGCGATCGGGCCGTGGCCGGGCACGATGCGGCTCTTGGCATTGGTGAGTTTCAGATAGACGTCGGCGGCGGCGATCATACCCTTGATGTTGCCGCCATGGGCGAAGTCGATGTTGGGATAGCGGCCGTTGGTAAACGTATCGCCGGTGGCGAGCACGTTGGCGGTCTTGAACCAGACATAGGTGTCGCCGTCGGTATGCGCGTTCGCAATGTGTTTCAAGTCGGCGACACGGCCGGGCAGGCGGATCTTCGAGAAATTGATGTAGGTGTCTGCCGGCAGCGCGCCTGCGGGCGCGGGCGGCGTCTTCGCGCCGGTGAGGCCATTGGTGGTGCCGGCTTCCAGCCGCTTCTTCACATTCTCCTGTGCGACAACGGTGATGCCATCCTTGGCGAAGGCTTCGTTCCCGCCCGTGTGATCGCCATGGTAATGCGTGTTGATCAGGTACTTGATCGGCAGGGTGGAGATAGTGGCAACCGCGGCCTTGATCTTGTCGTGCAGCGGCGCGAACTGGCCGTCGACCATGATGATGCCGTTTTTGGCAACAGCGACCGTGATGTTTCCGCCAATACTTCCAGGCGTCTGGCCTTCGAGCATGTAGACATTGTCGCCGAGGTCGGTCGTCTTGATCTCGACCTTCGAGAAATCAGGCGGGGCCGGCGACGCCGGTGTTTGCTGCTGGGCGTATGCGCTGCCGGCCAACAACAGCGCTGATATGGCGACAGCCAATCGCGTGTGAATCATGAGCCTCTCTCCCCCGCCGGTTTCTGCCGAATCACTGGTGGAGCGGATTTGGCATTCGCCTGAACTTGCCGCGGACGCGGGAAGCGAATGCCAAATCCTGACGCTCCACCAGAATCGTAATATTGTAGTGGTCCTTCGATTCTAACATTCGCAAACGTGCCTCCGAAAGTGGAGAGCGAATGTTAGAATCGGACCACTACCACAGGAATGCATGGCTTGCCGAGTTGCGGGGGCCGGGCGGGCCTGCTTGAATGCGCTGCAGAAGAAAGCGCGGCGAAGGCCGGCGCGGAGGAAACGACATGACGTCACCGATCCCGGGCGGCGTGGATTGCGATCTGCACCCGGCCGTGCCGCATCTGACGAGCCTGCTGCCCTACATGAATGACTACTGGCGCGATCAGGTGACGACGCGTGGCATGGTCGACCTGATCTCGCAGTCCTATCCGAGCAACTCGCCGATCTCGGCGCGGCCGGACTGGCGGCCGGCGCAGGGCAAGCCCGGCTCGAGCTATGACGACATGAAGCGGCAGGCGCTGGATCGCTTCGGCGTCGCGTACGGCATCTGCAATCCGCTCTATGGCGTGCAGATGGTGTTTTCCGAGGACATGCAGGATGCGTTCTGCCGCGCGCTGAACGACTGGCTCGCGAAGGAATGGCTCGACAAGGATGCGCGGCTGCGCGGCTCGATCGTGATCCCGACGCAGAGCGTGGAAAAATCCGTGGCCGAGATCGAGCGCTGCGCCAAAGACAGGCGCTTCGTGCAGGTGCTGATGCTGGTCATGGGCGACGTGCCCCTGGGCAAGCGCGCGCTATGGCCGATCTATGCCGCAGCCGAGAAGCATGGTCTGCCCATCGGCATCCACGCCGGCAGCGCCTATCACAACCCGCCGACCTCGGTCGGATGGGGCTCCTATCACATCGAGGATTATGTCGCGCAGGCGCAGGCGTTCCAGACCCAGCTCACCAGCCTGATCGTCGAGGGCGTGTTTGCAAAACACCCCAGTCTCAAGATGGTGATGCTGGAATCCGGCTTTACCTGGCTGCCGGCCTTCCTGTGGCGGCTGCACAAGTTCTGGCGCGGCGTGCGCATGGAAACCCCGTGGGTCGACCGCGCGCCGCTGGAAATTGTGCGCAGCAACATCCGCTTTTCGCTGCAGCCGGTGGACGCCCCGCCGGAACCCGAGACGCTAAACCGCCTGTTCGACCATATGCAGTCGGACGAATTGATCCTATTCTCGACCGACTATCCGCACTGGCAGTTCGACGGCGATGAGGTGCTGCCGAAAGGGCTATCTTCGGATCTCGTGCGCAAGATCATGGTTGATAATCCCATGGCGACCTACGGCCGGCTCGGTCAGAGCGCGACGAAGGAGATGACGCGATGAACGTGCAACTGCGCGACCGTCCCGAAGCAGCGTCAACCACAGCCCTCAAGACCGCTATCGCCGATTGCGACATCCATCCGGCGCGCGCGACCAAGGACGAGCTCTATCCCTGGCTCGCAAAGCGCTGGCACGCGCATCTGCAAACCTACGGTGTGCATGCCTATCAGGGCATGATGGAAGGCCCGCCCTATCCCAAGGCGCAGCCCAATGCCTCGCGCCGCGATGCCTATCCGCCGGAGGGCGGCCAGCAGGGCTCCTCGCTCTCCTTCATGCAGAAGCAGCATCTCGATCCCAACAATGTCGTTCTCGGCGTACTCAACCCGCTCGGCGGCACCGGGCAGGGCATGCGCAATCACGATCTGGCGGCGGCGCTCGCCAGCGCCATCAACGACTGGCAGATCGAAAAATGGACCAGCAAGGACAAGCGCCTGAAGGCTTCCATTGTCGTCGCCAACGAGGATGGCGTCACTGCGGCGAAGGAAATTCGCAAGCGCGCCGGCGATCCAAATTATGTGCAGGTGCTGCTGCTCAGCCGTAATGTCGAGCCGCTCGGGCAGCGCCGCTACTGGCCGATCTACGAGGCGGCCGAAGAGGTGGGGCTTCCGGTCGGCGTGCATGCCTTCGGCTTCGGCGGCAATCCGATCACCGCCTCGGGCTGGCCGAGCTATTACATCGAGGAGATGGTCGGCCATTCGCAGTGTCAGCAGACCGCGCTGGCGAGCCTCGTGCTGGAGGGCGTGTTCGAGCGCTATCCGAAACTGAATATGGTGATGGTCGAGGCCGGCTTCGGCTGGGCGCCGTCGCTGGCATGGCGGCTGGATAAAGTATTCGAGAAGCTGCACAGCGAGGTGCCGTATCTCAAGCGCAAGCCGTCGGAATATATCCGCGACCACATCTGGTGGACGACGCAGCCGATGGAGGACCCGGAGCGGCGCGAGCATCTGTTCCAGATGATCGAATGGATCGGCTGGGACAAGCTGCTGTTCGCCACCGACTATCCGCATTGGGATTATGATGAGCCGTCGCGCGTGCTGCCGGCCGGCGTCAGCGATGAGAACAAGCAGGCGTTCTATCTCGACAATGCGCGGAAAGTTTACGGAGTCGCATGATCCGAAAAAGTGGGAACCGGTTTTTCGAATCAGATCATGTGCAAGGATAAGGCTTAATGGCGCGGCATGTGGTGGCGGCAGTCGATGAACTGCCGCCGGGAACGCGAAAGTTTCTCGAAATCGACGGCCGGCCGATCGCGGTGTTCAACATCAAGGGCGAGTATTTCGGCCTGCTGAACCGCTGTCCGCATCAGGGCGCGGCGCTGTGCGAGGGCCCGCTGATTGGCCTGGCGAAATCCGCAACTCCCGGCGAGATCGAATACACCAAGCTCGGCGAGATCATCCGCTGCCCCTGGCACGGCTGGGAGTTCGACATCCGCACCGGGCAATCCTATTGCGACCCCCGCCGCTTCCGCGCGCGGGCGTATCCGGCGACCGTCGAGCCGGGCGCGGCCGTGGTGAAAGGGCCGTATGTCGCGGAGACCATCGCCGTGTCGGTCGAGAGCGACTACGTGGTGGTGGATTTGTGAGGCGGTCGCGCCACGCTCACATTCGTCATGCCCGGGCTTGTCCCGGGCATCCACGTCTTTGAGGCCACTGAAAAGAAAGACGTGGATGGCCGGGACAAGCCCGGCCATGACGGAGCGCTACTCAGTCCCGTTATTTCCACCGTGCCCCATCATTCGCCGCTCGCGTGCGTAGCGCACCAGGGCGACGAAGCGGTAGATGCCGTGGACGAATTTGCCGTAGGGCATGGTCAGGAACAGCGCG
>DATEJC010000383.1:0-3372 GCA_035278345.1 Bradyrhizobium sp.
TCTTTTCTGTATTAACGGTGCGGGTGGGACCAGGCAGCAGTGAATTGACGGTGACGCCGGTGCCTTCCAACTCCATCGCAAGGCCGCGCGCGATCGAGAGCTGCGCGGTCTTGGTCATCCCGTAGTGGATCATCTCGCGCGGGATATTGAGGGCGGACTCGCTGGAGACGAACAGCACGCGGCCCCAGCCAGCCTTGGCCATCTGCGGTGCGTAGTGACGCGCGAAACGGACTCCGCTCATCACGTTTACCTCGAACAGCCTATGCCATTCCTCATCTGTGATCTCAAAGGCCGGCTTGCGCTCGTAGATGCCGAGATTGTTGACGAGGATATCGACCTCGCCGAAATGCTCGATGATGCCGGCGCAGCCGGCAGCGCCGCCAAGGTCGAACGGCGCCGGGTGAAGCTTTGCCTTCGGCGCGATCCTCGCGATCTGTGCGATCGCATCTAACACGGCCGGACGCTCGCGCCCATTGACGATGACATCCGCGCCCATCGCGGCAAGGCCCTTGGCGGCGGCAAGTCCAATGCCGCGCGTCGAACCGGTGACGAGCGCAAGCTTGCCCGAGAGATCGAGATCCATCATCACCCTCCCCAAAACCCCGGCGTTATTTCGCCGGTGGCACCACGTAGACCTTCCAGGCGATCGATGGGCCCGGATGACCGTGATAGAAGCGTTTCGTGGTCATCACCAGCCGTTCGGCGTCGGGAAAATTCTTGGCAAACCACGCCTCGCAAGTCGCCAGGCGCACGTCGGTGGTGTCGCAGACGCCGATGAAGCCGAGCTTCTTCGCTTCCTCCAGCGAAGTCAGGCCCGATGTCCAGACTTCCCCAGGCGTGAACGGGACGGGATGATCGGGGCTGTAGAAGGACAGCGGCTCGCCGATCTCCGTGGTGCCGGCGACGACAGCCCAGTGCGTGCCGAAACGCGTGCGCCAGACCTGCGTCAGCTCGCGTGCCAGCTCCGACCGCGCGCCATAGCTCGCCGCACTGTTCGGATTCGATTCCAGTTCCTTCACCGCGATCCAGGGCGATGCAGCGAATACGGCCAGTGAGATCACGAGCCAGATCGCGGCGATATTGAACAGCGCGATGCGCGGCAGACGCAGCGCCGGGATCGCGACCAGCGCGAGCGGCGTCAGGAAGAACAGCGAGATGCCCCAGTCCGTCTTCATGTAGACCATGAAGAACAGGCCGCCGAGCGGCGGCCCCACGGCAACGATGATCTGGATCATCCAGACGTTCAGCGCCTGAGGGACATTCACGGCGCTGTTCGGACCGCGCGACCATGTCGACGCCACGAGTTTGGCCGGCGAAAACCACGGCGGCCGCAAGGCCAATGCCAGCAGCGCCAGCGCCACCGGCACTGCGCATAACCCGATGTTGTGCAGGATGTAGCCGATCACGAGCTGCATGCTCTGCGCGCGGCTGTCGAGGCCGTAGACGTCGCCCGCATAGGTGAACGGCACGAAATCCACCTGCTTGAGCCAGACCAGGTGCGGAATCATCGCAACGATGAGCGTTGCGATCGCAACCCACGGCGCAGGCGAGCCAAGGAAGCGCATCCGCTCCGGATGAATCAGCGCGGCAAGGCCGATGGCGCCGATCATGGTCACCACCCAGTATTTGGTCATCAGCGCCAGCGCGCCGGCAAGCCCAAGCCAGACACCGGATCGCACGTCGCGCTTCTCGAAGGCGTTGAGATACGCCAGCACCACCAGCGGCAAAGTGACGAGCTGCAGCAGGTCCGGATTGTACTTGAAACCCTTGAAATTGAAGATCGGGTAGATCGCGAGCATCACCAGAACGAAGAACGCGCGGCGGCGGTCCACCACGCGCAGCGCCGTGAACCAGGAGATCACCATGCCCGTCGCCAGCACGGTCATGGCGAGCGCGTAGGTCGGCCAATCCCTGACCGGGAACAGCTTGAACCAGAGTCCCGCGACCCAGCCGGACAGCGGCGGATGCTTGCCATAGCCGAGCTGGAATTTCTGGCCCCAGGCGAACGCCTCGGCGACGTCCATGTGGATGTCCTGCGCCGCCTTCAGATTGATCAGGATCAGCGTCCACAGCACGGCGTGAACCGCCGCAAAGCCGATCACCAGCCACGGGCCGTCTTGCGGATCGACGGCGCGCGCGTAAAGCCATGCCGCCAGCCGGCGCAGCGAAAGTTTTGGCCTGGCGCGTGTTGCCGCGGGCGAGAATGAGGCGGAAGACATGGCCCCCTGCGTAGCTGTTTTTTCGCGGTTGTGAAATGAGCTTGCCGTGAACAAACGCCCTTGAAAACGGCCCATAATGGTTGCCCGGATAGGGTGCCAGTGCTATCCCGCGCCCCATGACGACCGCCCCCATTTCCAACATCCGCAACTTCTCCATCGTCGCCCATATCGACCATGGCAAATCGACGCTGGCCGACCGCCTGATCCAGATGACGGGCGGGCTGACCGAGCGCGAAATGGCGGGCAAGGAACAGGTGCTCGATTCCATGGATATCGAGCGCGAGCGCGGCATCACCCTCAAGGCGCAGACGGTCCGCCTCAACTACCGCGCCAAGGACGGCAAGGATTACATCTTCAACCTGATGGACACGCCCGGCCATGTCGACTTCGCCTACGAAGTCTCCCGGTCACTGGCGGCGTGCGAAGGTTCCCTCTTGGTGGTCGACGCCAGCCAGGGCGTGGAGGCGCAGACGCTCGCCAACGTCTACCAGGCGCTCGACAACAATCACGAGATCGTCCCGGTCCTCAACAAGGTCGATTTGCCCGCCGCCGAGCCCGACAAGGTCAAGCAGCAGATCGAGGACGTGATCGGCATCGATGCGTCCGACGCCGTGATGATCTCGGCCAAGACCGGCCAGGGCGTGCCGGACGTGCTGGAAGCCATCGTCACCCGCCTGCCGCCGCCGAAGGGCGATCGTGATGCGACCTTGAAGGCGCTGCTGGTCGACAGCTGGTACGACGTCTATCTCGGCGTCGTCGTTCTGGTGCGCATCGTCGACGGCGCCATGAAGAAGGGCCAGCGCATCCGCATGATGGGCACCAATGCGGCCTATGACGTCGAGCGCGTCGGCTTCTTCACGCCCAAAATGGAGCAGGTGGAAGAGCTCGGCCCCGGCGAGATCGGCTTCATCACCGCGGCGATCAAGGAAGTCGCCGATACCCGCGTCGGCGACACCATCACGGACGACAAGAAGCCGATTCACGAGATGCTGCCGGGCTTCAAGCCGGCCATCCCGGTGGTGTTCTGCGGCCTGTTCCCGGCCGACGCCAACGACTTCGAGACGCTGCGCGCGGCGATGGGCAAGCTGCGCCTCAACGACGCCAGCTTCTCCTACGAGATGGAAACCTCCGCCGCGCTCGGCTTCGGCTTCCG
>DATEJC010000384.1:0-12289 GCA_035278345.1 Bradyrhizobium sp.
CGCGATGGCTAACGCGGAATTAATGAGGGGCGTGCGCGGCTTCAGCGGCGATAGCCGGAAGCCCGCGAATAGCTGCTGCGGGTCTCCTGCGCCGGGCGGCTGGCGAGGCTTGTCCGCGACTCGCTCGTCAGCGGAGTCACCGTCTTCAGATCCTCGAGGTAGATCGGCTTGTCGAAATAATAACCCTGCGCGTAGCGGATCCGTGTGGCGGCCTGCAGGTAGGCGAGCTCCTCGTGGGTCTCGATACCTTCGGCGACCACGGTCATGCCGAGCGCTTCCGACAGCGATTCGATGGCGCGCAGAATGCCCTGGCTGCGCGGCCGCTTATGGATATCCGTGATGAAGGAGCGATCGATCTTGATCTCATCGGCGGTGATGTCGGCGAGCGCGGACAGCGACGAATAGCCGGTGCCGAAATCGTCGATCGAGATGCCGACGCCGATCCTGCGGAAGATCGGCAGGATCTCGTCCTGGAACAATGTCTTGGTGACGAAGGCGTCTTCCGTCACCTCGATCATGAAGCGTTTCGGGAATCCGGTCTGCTCCAGCGCCTCGGCGAACGGGCGCATGAAATCGGGATTGCCGGCCTGCTTGGCCGCGACGTTGATGCTGATCGTGGTCTCGTGGCCGAAGGTCTCGTTGATCACGTCGATCGACTTGACGATCTCGGCCAGCACCAGATGCGTCAGCTCGTCGATCAGCCCGAGCTCGGTCGCAAGGTTGATGAAGGTACCGGGCGCCTGGATCACGCCCTGGTCGTCGCGCAGCCGCACCAGCGCCTCGATGCCTTTGACGTCGCGGGTGCGGATGTCGACCTTGGGCTGGAAGGCGCAACAAAACCGCTTGTCCAGGATAGCGAACCGCAGCGACTGCTCGACCTTCATGCGCGCCTGTGCCTCGCGTTCCATGTTGTCGTCGAAGAATGCCGCCGCGCCCTTGCCGGCATTCTTGGCGCGGTACATCGCGATGTCGGCGTTGTGGCGCAGCGCGTCATAGCTCCTGCCGTGCTCGGGGTAGAGGCTGACGCCGATCGAGGTGGAGGCGAAGATTTCCGAGCCGTCGATGAAGAACGGCGCCTTGATTCGCTCCAGCATGAAGCGGATGAATTCGGCAACCTCTTCCTGGCTCTGTACGGGATGCAGCAGCAGCACGAATTCGTCGCCGGAAATCCGCGACAACATGTCCGAGACGCGCAGGTTCATGCCGAGCCGGCGCGCCACCTCGACCAGCAAGGCGTCGCCGATCGCGTGGCCATAGTAGTCGTTGATGTGCTTGAAACTGTCGACGTCGAGGAAGGCAAGTGCGAAGCTGGAAGTATCCTCGGCCGCGAGAAGCTTGTTGACGCGATGCTCGATGACCCGCCGGTTCGGCAGATCGGTCAGCTCGTCATAATAGGCCGAGCGGAACAGCTGATCCTCGAAGGCCTTCTGCTCGGTGATGTCGGCGGAGCTCGACAGCAGCAGATTGCGTTCGGCGATGCGGACCGGCTGGTGGCTGGTGAGAAACACCTGCCGGCCGTCCCCCCGCGCAAAGCTTTCCTCCGCCACGACGGCCTGGCCGGTACGAAAGGCCTCGCGCGCGGCTTCGCGGCGCTGTTCAAAGGTGTCCGCGCCATCCGCGCCGGCCTGCCATTGCGCCGCAGCGGCGTCGTTTGCCAGCAGCAAGCTGCCGTACTCGTCCTGCACGGTGACGCCGTTCGGCAGCATCCGAAGAACATCGCGCAGGACGCTCAGTTCGGAGGCGGCTTCACCATCGTTTCCGGCGATCGGGCCAGGCTGCGGGGCGTCATTGCGGGGACCGTGCATGACGGCGAGATTGGCGAAATCCGTTGTAGTTTTGGTTAAGTGGGAACCGGCAACGCCGCTTCTTCAGGCCCCGCAGCTGTTCAATCGGCATTGCCGGAAGACGTCATTAACAGAACGTCAACGCCGATTGCCACGGCTTGCGCCTTGCGGCGCGCTTGCCCGGACAATCGCGCTCAAGCCGCGGGGACCCGGCACTGCATGATGCAATGGATGCCGCTCTTGAGGAAACTGATTTCGGTCTTGCCGTCGAACGGCCGCAGCGCCGAATTCAGCAACTTGGTGCCGAAGCCAGGCTTGCCGATATTCTCCACCGGCGGGCCCTCGGTTTCGTCCCAGGTGATACTGAGCCGGTCGTCGGACACCGTCCACGACACCTGCAGAAAGCCGCGCGTGGAAGCGAACGCGCCGTACTTGCTGGCATTGGTGGCGAGCTCGTGAAACATCAGCGCCAGGCTGACCGCGAGCCTTGCCGGCAGGAACAGCTTTTCCCCGTTCAGGTTGAAGCGGACATGGCCGTACGGCCCGAGCTCGGAGCGCAGCAGGTCGCTGATATCGCAGCCGGTGCCGTCCACCCGCGCGATCAGGTCGTCGGTCGCCGATAGCGCACGGATGCGCTTGTCGATGGCATTCCAGACCTGGGGGTGGTCGGCCAGAACCTGGTGCAGCACCGCATGGACGGTCGAGATCTTGTTTTTCAGCCGGTGCTGCAGCTCATCGACCAGCAGCTTGCGGTATTCCTCTTCCTCGATCAGCCTTTTGGAGACTTCGCGCTGATGCGCAGCGATCGCCCGGTAATACTGCACACCCCAGATCGTCACGGCGCATACCGCCCAAAAGATCACCAGCAGCACGAAACGCGCCGAATCCACCGTCGCCGAGCTGAAGTTGACGGTCATGCCGAGTGCGCCGGCGGCCAGCGAGGTCAGGATGCCGATCCGGTAGCCGCCGAACATGGTCGCCAGCACCACGGCCGGAAAATACGGCGTGAAGAACACGTCGGGGCGGATTTGGGCCAGCCCCCATCGCGCCAGCGTCGAGAGTGCCAGGCAAAGCACGGCAAAACCGATGGCGAGCGGCAGCGCGGGCTGGGAAACCCCCCGCCAGCTCCGCCGGAATTCGTCGATCAATCTTGCCATGAACTCGTCACTTCACGTGATCAGCTGCGCTAAATTGTGGCTGAGCATACGGCAAAACCGGCGATTTCCAGAGCGGCAATGGCGGCAACCGTATCATGCCCAGCGCCGGCGGCCCGCTTGCGCCGGTTCCTCGCTGCGGGGATAGTGTCACGAACAACACCGGCATTTGCATCAAAGGGGAAACGTAATGGGACGGCTGGACGGCAAGGTTGCGGTGATCACAGGCGCGACAAGCGGCATCGGCTTGCGCACGGCGGAGGTCTTCGTGGCGGAAGGTGCAAAAGTCGTGATCGCCGGGCGCCGCATAACTGAAGGCGAGGCGCTGGCAAGGAAACTCGGCGCTGCCTGCATTTTCCGCCAGACCGACGTTGCAATCGAAGAGCAGATGAAATCGCTGATTTCCCTTGCGGTGGACAAGTTCGGCAGGATCGATTGCCTGTTCAACAATGCCGGCGGCCCGGCACAGACCGGCGGGATCGAGGGCCTCGAGGTCGACCGGTTCGATGCCGCGATGGGTACGCTTGTGCGCAGCGTCATGCTCGGCATGAAGCACGCCGCGCCCCACATGAAGAGGCAGGGGTCCGGCAGCATTATCAACAACGGCAGCATTGCCGGGCACCTCGGCGGCTATTCGACCTCATTGGTCTATGGTGCGGCCAAAGCCGCCGTCATCCATCTCACCAGATGCGTGGCAATGGAGCTCGGCGAAGTCGGCATCCGCGTCAACTCGATCTCGCCAGGGGTGATAGCGACCGGCATTTTCGGCAAGGCGCTCGGTCTCTCGGTGGAGGCGGCGGAGAAGACCCCCGAACTCATGCACGGGGTCTACAAATCGGCCCAGCCGATCCCGCGCGCCGGCCTGCCCGAGGATATCGCCTATGCCGCGGTGTTTCTGGCCAGCGACGAGTCGACGTTCATCAACGGTCATGACCTTGTCGTCGACGGCGCCATCACTGGCGGCCGCAACTGGACGCAGCAGCAGCAGGGCTACGTCGCATTGCGCAAGACGTTCGAGCAGGGAGCGTGAGGGAAGCAGCGCAAAAGCGCACCCTCGCAATGACCGCGGAAACAATCCTTGAGGAGTACCAGAATGCTCGCAACTGCCGCCTTCAAGCAGCCCGAAGCCCGCCCTTTCCATCTCGCCATCATCGCGGGCCTGGCCTGCGCGTTTCTGATCGCGAAAGCCGCACCGCTGACGCGCGATCTCGTCACCGCCGTGATCGAGCCGCTCTGCATGACCTCGGCATCGGCGGGCTCTCCCCAGGATGTCATCGAACCCATCGCTTCGCACGCGCTGCCGAACGTTGCAGGCAAGCGCGTCACCGTGGTGCGCGTGTTCTACGGCCCTGGCGGCTTCACCCCGCCGCACTATCACTCGGGCTCCGTGACCGCCTATGTCACCAAGGGCGAGATCCGCTCGCAGCTCGGCGGCGGCCCGGTGGAGACGTTCAAGGTCGGCCAGTCCTTCTTCGAGCCGCCGGGCTCGACGCATCTCGTCTCCGCGAATGCCAGCACCACCGAGCCCGCGGAATTGATCGCGATCTTCGTCGCCGACGAGGGCGCGCAGCTGACGACTCTGCTGAAGCAGTAGCTCAGGCGGGCACACGTTCCTTCCCGTCTCCCCTTGTGGGAAAAGGTGGCGCGCATCGATAGATGCGCGACGGATGAGGGGTCTTTCTCCGCAAACACTGATCTCTCAACGAGAGGCCTCTATCCGCGGAGACAGACCCCTCACCCCGCTTCGCTTCGCGAAGCGACCCTCTCCCACAAGGGAAGAGGGTGAAAATGCACTACACCGGTTTGATCGTCACCTTCAGCCCGTCGCGTGGCTTCGGGATCGGCCACATCTGCCACTCCGACCTGTAGCCGGGCTCCAGCGACACCTCGAGATTCTGCAGGAAGTGTCGCGCAAAGGTCTTCGCCTGCATATAGGCGAAGTGCAGCCCGAGGCACATATGCGCGCCGCCGCTGAACGGCACCCAGGCGAAGCGGTGGCGATTGCGCTGCGCCTCGTCGGTAAAGCGCAACGGATCGAATTTTTCCGGCTCCGGCCAGATCTCCGGCATATGGTGGGTGAACAGCGGATTGACGCCGACCATGGTGCCGGCCGGGATGTCGTAGCCCTTGAAGGTGAAATCGCGCACCGCGCGGCGCGGAATCGACGGCACCGGCGGCTTGCGCCGCAGCGCTTCCTTGAAGGCCATTTCCGACAGCGGCATCCGTTCCAGATTGTCGATGCTTGTGGGCTCGTTGGCATCGATGCCGAGGCCCCTGACCTCCTCACGCAACCGCGCCTGCCACTCGAGACTGGCGGCGAGCTCGCCGACAAAGGACGTCAGCGACGAGGTCAGCGTGTCGTGCGCCGCCAGCATCAGGAAGCTCATGTGGTCGATGATGTCGGAGGTGGAAAGCAGCGCGCCGTCGTCGTGGGTGGCCTGGCAGAGGTGCGAGAACAGATCTTCGCCGCCGCCCCGCGCGCGGCGGATCGGAATCTGCTCGGCGAAATAGGCGACGATGCGCCTGCGGCCCGCCACGCCGCGCGCCATTTGTGTGCCGGGCAGCGGCTTTCGGATCACGGCGACGGACGCCGCCACCATGTCGACGAAAGCCTGGGTGATTTCGTCGACCTCCGGGCCGATGTCGGCGCCGAGGAACGATGTCGCGGCCAAGTCGATCGTGAGCTGCTTCATCGCCGGATACATCATCATCTCGCCCGGCTGCGCCTTCCAGCGCTTGACCTGCGCGGCGATGCCGCGGTCGAGGTCGGAGAGGTATGATTTCATCGGCCCGGATTTGAATGCGACCGACAGCGCGCGGCGATGCAGCCTGTGCTCCTCGAAATCCATCAGCATCAGCCCGCGCGGAAACAGCAGGCCGAGGATGCGGCCCCAGCCCAGCATGGAGGAGAATTGCCGCGACTGGTCGAACAGCACAAGCTCGTTGGCCTCGGGCCCGAGCAAGGCAATGCTGGTTTCACCGAACAAATGGTTGCGATAGACGAGGCCGTACTTCGCGGCGTTGCGCGCGATATGTCCCTTGGGATCGGCGAGCACTTGCAGCGTATTGCCGACCAGCGGCCAGCCCTCGTTGCCGGGAATATGGGTCAGCGAATTGCGCTTCGGCGGCACGAAATCGTAGACGGGGGAGGCCACACTCTGCGTCGACATGGCGAAAGCTCCGCTCAGCGCGTGATACTCAACAAGCTATATGGCCGGCCAGCGTCACGAAGTCCGGAAATTAAACCTTTGCGAGAGCGCCGCAAGGCCTCTCGGCCGCATGAATCGCGCCACAAGGCCGCAAGGCCGTGCTAGTTTGCTGCAGAATAACAAAATGCTTGGGAGGCAAGGAAATGTCGAAATCGTTGCGCGGGATCGTGGTGGCGCTGGCGGCGGGCTTTATGGCGCTGGCGCTGGCGCCGGCGGCAGGCCTGGCGCAGACCAAACCGTCGGTGACGAGCCTGGGGCCGGATTTCCCCAAGACCACGATCTTCATCGGCAACAGCTTTTTCTACTACAACAACAGCATGCACAGCCACGTGCTGGCGATGCAGAGGGCGGCCGATCCCGCCGGCCAGGGCGCCTACCGCGCCACCTCGGTGACGATCTCGGGCTCCGGCATCGACTGGCATGACGTCGAGAGCTATCTCCGTCCCAAGGCGATCGGCAATTATTCCTTCGATGCCAACAACAACGTCGTCTTCAACAAGCTCGACAAGCTGTTCGACGTCGCCATCATGATGGATTGCAGCCAGTGCCCGATCCATCCCGAGCTGAAGGCGGTCTTCGCGGAGTACGCAAAGAAAGACGCCGACATCGTCCGCGCCAAGGGCACGAAGCCGGTCTTCTTCATGTCCTGGGCCTATGCCGACAAGCCCGAGATGACCGCGCAGCTGGCGGAGGCCTACACGGTGGCCGGCAATGCCAACAACGCCCTGGTGATTCCGGCGGGGCTCGCTTTCGCGCGCTCCGTCAGCAAGCAGCCCGGGCTCAATCTCTATGTGGCGGACAAGCGGCATCCGTCTCTTGCCGGCACTTATCTTGCCGCCAGCGTGGTGTTCGCAGCGCTGACGGGCAAGTCGCCGGTCGGCAACAGCTACGTCGCCGGCCTCGACGCATCGATCGCAAAGGGTCTGCAGGAAATCGCCTGGGAGACGGTGCAGGATTATTACGGCAAGGGGCCGGTTGCCGCCGCCGCACCGAAGTAGAGCGAGGTGACGTAGGGCAAACTACGTATCGGCGGTGATTGCCTTCGTTATGGCCGGAGCGAAAGCGCAATGCACGTCTTCGCGCTTTTGCCCGGGCATGGCGCGTTGAGACAGCATGCGCCCCCTCACGCCTTCCGCTTGGCCGCTTCCTTCTGCAGGTCGGGCGCATTCACCGCGGGGATCGCGACGCGGCCGGGGCCGGTGTGCTGGAGCGCGGCGGCGGCCTTCTCGTTCTCCATGATCTTGGCCATCACGGCCTGGCCCGCACGCTCGAACACCGCGCGGTTCTCGATCAGGAATTTCTGGCTTTCGCGCAGCTTGGTGATGTAGCCGTTGATCTCCGGGATGACGTAGCGCGCCACCATGTCCCAGCTGCGGCGGGTGTTTTCCGGATTGGCCCAGTCGTGCGCAAAACCGATGATGGCGCCGATGCCGCCGGACACCTGCATCAGGTTCTTGATGGTCTTCACCAGATCGTCCGGCGTGCCGATGGTGGAGGCGGCGCCTTCCACGAACGCGGTCTTGTCCACGGCCTCGTCCGGCGAGGAGAATGCGGTCAGCCCCGGCCGCTGCAGCGTGCCGACATTATATTCGTTGTGCCAGCGCATCAGCCCGGCGCCGGCCTCGCGGCGCGCCTGCTCGCGCGTCTCCGCGATGTGCCAGGTCAGCAGCACGCGCCAGTTGTCGCGGCTCACCGTGGTGCCGGCTTTCTTCGCCGCGTCCTCGGCGAACTGCCATTGCTGCGGCAGCGCCATCAGGCCCTGCGTCGACATCGAGCCCAGCGAGATGATGCCGATGCCGTATTTGCCGGCCAGCGTCATGCCCGAGGGCGAAATCTGCGAGGCCACTACGAACGGCATGTCTTCCTGCAGGGGCAGGATCTGCAGCGCCGCGTCGTTCATCACGAACCAGTCGCTCTTCGCCGTGACACGCTCGCCCCTGAACAGGCGCCGGATGATGGCGATCGCTTCGTCCTGGCGGTCGCGCTGCGTCATCGGATCGATGCCGAGCGTGTGCGCATCCGACGCCAGCGCGCCGGGGCCGGAGCCGAAGATGGCCCGCCCGCCCGTCATGTGGTCGAGCTGCACCATGCGTTGCGCCACGTTGAAGGGATGGTGATAGGGCAGCGAGATCACGCCGGTGCCGAGCTTGATGCGCTTGGTGCGCTCGCCGGCGGCGGCCAGGAACATTTCCGGCGAGGCGATGGTTTCCCACCCCGAAGAATGATGCTCGCCGCACCAGAACTCGTCATAGCCGAGCTCGTCGAGCTGATCGACAAAAGCGAGGTCGCGGCGGAATTGCAGCATCGGATGCTCGCCGATCGGGTGATGCGGGGCGAGAAAGGCTCCGAACTTCAGGCGCGCCATGGGCGTTCTCTCCGGGACTTTTTCTTGATCGGATTTCGCCGCCCAAGGTACGGGCTGGCCGCGCCCAAGGCAATCGCGGGAGCACGGCCACCGACGCATGCTGGCCGTGCGCGGCATGCGTCATGCCGCCAGATGGAATGGCCCGCAGCGGCTTGACGCAACTTCGAGCGCGGAACGCGGCCATTGCATCTGCACGTTCAGCGTCCACACCACGCACGTTGCGCAACAATTGCCGGCACGGCGACGCCGTCAGCGACATTGCTCGCATTGGTATTGATCGTGTCCGGCTGCGGCCAGGGGTTGGTAGTGGCGCGCTGTGCTGTCGAGCGTCCGGCCCTGTTCATTTCTTGCTCACGCTTCACTCTCGCGATCGTTACTTCTGCCGCATTCCTGTCATGGATGCGTCGCGTGATGCCGAATTGACACTTTCACCGACATTTCAGGGGGCCGTCAGCATACGGTCTTTCTCTTGCGCGCTGCAGCAACTATCTCTGGAAGCCAACGTTGGAATCATGTCTCTTCCGGGGATGAAGTTGCCGTCGCTTGCCGCCAATATCGATTTCCTGCGCCGCTTTCCGAAGCTGACCGGCTTCGGAATCTACGGCCGCGGCCGCATGCCTGCGCGCAGCCCGCTCTCCGAAGTCCCCGATTTCGGCGACAATCCCGGCGCCTTGCGCATGTTCACCTATCTGCCGCCGGACCGGCCGAAGCGGCCCGCTTTGGTCGTGGTGCTGCATGGCTGCGGCCAGGATGCCTCCGGTTACGACCACGGCGCCGGCTGGTCGACGCTCGCCAAGCGCTACGGCTTTGCGCTCCTGATGCCGCAGCAGCAGGAGATCAACAACGCCAACACCTGCTTCAACTGGTTCAATCCGGACGACATCGCGCGCGGCAAGGGCGAGGCTGCCTCGATCCGCCGGATGATCGACAAGATGATCCATGACCATCACATCAATCGCCGCCGCATCTACATCACCGGCCTTTCCGCCGGCGGCGCGATGACGTCGGTAATGCTCGCCACCTATCCGGAAGTGTTCGCGGCCGGTGCCGTGATCGCCGGTCTTCCCTTCGGCATCGCCGGCAATGTACGCGAGGCGCTGAGCGGCATGATGGTCTCGGCTGCGCGCCCTTCACGCGAGCTCGGCGATCTCGTGCGCAATGCTTCGCCCCATCGCGGGCCATGGCCGAGGATGTCGGTGTGGCACGGCAGCGAGGACCGCACCGTGCATCCCGGCAATGCCGACGAGATCGTCAAGCAATGGCTGGACCTGCATGGCCTGCCCGAGGCGCCGATGTCGGAAGCCCAGGTGGACGGCTATCCCCATCAGGTATGGTGGAATGCGGAAGGCGAGACGATGGTGGAGTCCTACACCATCTCGGGCATGGCCCATGGCACGCCGCTGGGCCTTGCCGACAATGAAGAACGCTACGGCACCGAGGGCGCGTTCCTGATCGAGGCCGGGATTTCCTCGTCGTATCACATCGCGAAATTCTTCGGCCTGACCCGGCGCGTGCGCCAGACCAAGGCGCAGTCCGAGGCCACCGCGAAGAACGTGCTCAGCATCGCCGCCCGCGAGCGCGCCAGGCCGTTCCCGGCGGTTGCACCCGTCACGCTGCAGGGCCCCGATCTTGCCGAAACCTTGTGGCCGCGCACTCCGCGCGCGCCCAATCCCGCGACGGTCAAGCCGCGCCGCGGCTTCGATGTCAGCGGCGTCATCACCCGCGCGCTGACTGCGGCGGGCTGGAAGAAGTAACGCAGCTTATTCGAGCATGACGGCTGTTGGTCAGCCCTCGATCTCGCCCGTCAAAAACGGATTCGTCATCCGCTCCTGCCCGAAACTCGAGCCGGCGCCATGGCCGCAGACAAAGCCGATGTCGTCGCCGAGCGGCAGCAGCTTGGTCTTGATCGCATGGATCAGCTCGGCGTGACTGCCGCCGGGCAGATCGGTGCGGCCGACCGAGCCCGCAAACAGGACGTCGCCGACATGGGCGAAGCGCAGCTCGTTTGAGAAGAACACGATCGAGCCCGGCGAATGACCGGGACAGTGCAGGATGTCGAAGGTGAGCTCGCCGATCGTAACCTGCTCGCCTTCGTCGAGCCAGCGGTCGGGCCCGAAATTGCGCACGCCGGTCATGCCGAAGCGCGCGCCGGAGGAAACGACATTGTCGAGCAGCAATTTGTCGGCGATGTGCGGCCCTTCGATCTTGACGCCGAGCGCATCGCGCAGCTCCGCGGCGCCGCCGACATGATCGATGTGTCCGTGGGTGAGCCAGATCTTCTCGACGGTGACGCCGGTCTGCTTGATCGCTTCCTGGATTTTCGGCACGTCGCCGCCGGGATCGATTACGACAGCCTTTTTGGTGGCCTCGCACCAAAGAACAGTGCAGTTCTGCTCGAACAGCGTCACCGGCACGATGATCGCGCCGGCCTTCGCCTTGGTCTGGGTTTGCTCGTTCATCGGGCCACCATAGTCGTCCGGCGGAAGGGGTCAACACAGCCCTAAAACGCGCTTGTCCGCTATGCGATCCGGCCGGGGGCCGTGCTAGGCTTGGCTATCGATGGAACAGTTGTGGAGCGCGGCCGATATCCGCAAGGGTCAGTCGCCCGCGCATTGTCGCATGAGCGAGGCCTCCAAAGCGCCGCTTGCCGTGACGCGGATCACCGCCCGCGCCTTCTTCGTCGCGGAGCGCATCAACACCGCTGGCCTGGAACGCGGCGACGTGCTGTCCACGGCGCCGCTCGCCTTCCGCGTCGGCGACAACGGCGTCGCGGTGCTGTTCCGCTATGGCGTCGTGGTGCTGATCGGCCTCAATGCGCTGGAGGAAGACGAATTCCTGCGCGGCCTGGAACATCGCATGACCGGCGCGTTCGCGCGGCGCGAGGAGGAGACCGCGGGCATCGAGCTCGCCTCCGAAAAGGACGACCAGATTCCGCCGGGCGGCCCGATCTGCCTGCAGAGTCTGTCGCCGGAGCGGCTGATCCTGATTGCCGAGGCGCTCGCCAAGAGCGTGGTGCTGGCGCGGCACGAGCGCGAGGTCGCTGCCGTGTTCGACAAGACCGAGCCGTTTGCGCGCGAGCTCGCCAGAAGCGGGAGCATGGTTGGCGGACGCCGCGCGATCCTGCAGCAGATCGGCAACGCGCTCTCGGTGCGCCATCGCGTCTCCGGGCCGGTCGCGGTGTCCGAAAAGCCCGACATCCTCTGGGACAAGCCGCAGCTCGAACGGCTCTATGCGCGGCTGGAGGATGAGTACGAGTTGAAGGAGCGCACCGAAGCGCTCAACCGCAAGCTGGCGGTGATCGCCGAGTCGGCGCAGGTACTGACCGATATCATCGACACCCGCCGCTCGCTGCGGCTCGAGCTGATCATCGTGTTCCTGATCCTGTTCGAGGTGCTGATCACGATTTATCAGCTCGCCTCTCGCGCGCTCGGGTGAGGTTCGGCGTCATTGCGAGGAGCGAACGCGACGATGCAATCCAGCTTTCTTTGCTGCGGCAAGCTGGATTGCTTCGCTTCGCTCGCAATGACGGCGGAGAGGGCTCGTCAGCTGGCCACCTCTCCCTGTCACACCAGCGTCGTCAAACCCTGTTGGACGTGAACCGAACCGATGTTCCGGCGTTACCCGGCGAAGCAATCTGGCGCGAGTGGCAGGATGAAAGAACACGATCAGGCCTGGTGGCGGCACGGCATCTTCTACCAGGTCTATCCGCGCTCGTTCCAGGATTCCGACGGCGACGGCGTCGGCGACCTCAAGGGTATCACGGCACGGCTGCCCTAT